>CAYPWB010000047.1:0-20113 GCA_964414315.1 uncultured Planctomycetaceae bacterium
GAGAAGTTTGCAAAAGTCCACGTCGTAATTAATGACTGCCCGGCCGGTAGGTATTTGTCCTCGGGGCTTACCGGCTTGCTCCACGAAGGCCTTTACGCCGCTCGCTTCGCCTTGCGGCGGGGTTTGCGGGTATCCTTCCAGCGGCGATGCAGCCACCAGTATTGCCCCGGGGTGCGACGGATGGCCTCCTCCAGCCGCGAAGTGTACCATTGCGTCAGGTCGCGGATCGTGCCGACGTCGGAGCCCGTCTCGCGCGGGTCGATCCAGGCCGGCGTATCGACCTCGAACCGCATCGGCCGGTCCAGGCGGCGGGCGGCGGCAATGGCCACCGGCGCGTCGTGTTCGAGGGCCAGCAGCGCAATCGCCTTGTGCGCCGAGGCCGGCCGGCCGAAGAACTGCACCCAACAGCCCTTTTCGCCCGCGTACTGATCGGCCAGAAACGCCATCGCCTCGCCCCGGCCCAGCACCTCGACAATCTGATCGTAGCCGCCGTTTTTCGGCACGATGCGGGCGCCCGTGCCGCTGCGGAACCGGTTGACGAACCGGTCGAGGTACGGGTTGTCGAGCGTTCGGGCGACGGTGTACGTGGGGAACCCCAGAATGCCCAGGGCGTAGCCCGCGACCTCGAAATTGCCGAAATGCGCCGTGATGATGAGCGTGGGCCGGTCGGCGAGCAGCAGGCGGACCATGGCGTCGGAGTTGCGCAGGGCTACATAGTCGCGCCAGTTCGTCTCGTGGATTTTTCGCGGCGCTTGGGCCACCTCGACCACGAGCAGAAACAGGTGCTCCCACATGCGGCGTGCCAGGTTGTGCCGTGCTTCGGGGGAGAGTTCGGGGAAGGCGTGGGCCAAGTTATCGTCGACCACGGCGGCTCGAATGCGGATCACCTCCGCAAAGAGCCATGCGATACCCCTTGCCACCCGAGCCGCCGTTTCCACCCGGAGGGCCTGCACGACGCAAATCAGCAGGCGGACCACGAAATAGACGAGCAGGTTGGTCGATCGCTTGGTTTTCATGGATTCTTATGCTCCTTAGCGCGTGCCCCGTTGGAGTTCACGCTTTCGCGTGCCGCATTCGGCTCCTGCTACGTTCGCCGCCAATTTTCGCCGAAATGCCCGGCTGCCGGAAGACCAATTTGGCGGCTTGACATCGCGGCCCCATCCGGGCACACTGGAACATGATCGCCAAGAGGCGTGCGCCGCAGTGCACCCAAGCGCCGCAAAACGACTGGCGAGCGGGGGCCGTGAGGCCCCTGTTTCTGCCCAGGATCCCACGCCGGGCTTCACCGCCCCGTTCCACGCTGCCCAAAATCGCCATGTTCCCTCGCACCGCGAAATCGAAACGCCGAGTCCTGCCGCGCAACACGTACCGGCCCGACTCGGGACGGATTGCGTCGGTGAAATGGCTGGCCGGCATACTCTTGGCCGCCGTCGTGTTCAGCCTGCTGCCGGTCTTGTACGCGTGGCAGGTGAACCTGGCGACGGCGTCGGGTTGGGCTCGCGTGGTCGTGCTGGTGGCGGCCCTCCAGGCGATTTACGTCGGATGGATGCTCAGCGCGCCCGACTGGTCGACCGCATGGGTCGTCATGCTGGTATTCGCCGGGGTTTCCGCCCTCTACGCGGTGGCCACCGCCATGGTCATCGCCACCCCGCCGGACCGGGCCATGCCGCTGGAGCTGGGCGAAGTGCGGTATTCGGCCCGGGCATGGTGTGCCGCGGTGCTGGCCGTCATGTCGCTCTGCACGTATTTGGCCGGCCGGTTCAGCACGCGCTGGCGACGCTCGTTCGAATACGAAACGGCCGGCCGTTCGGTGGTGCTGCGTTAGCATGGTTTGAAGGAAGGCGTTTTCGCCTGCTGGCATTGCATGCGTCGGGTTCGCTCGCGACTGGTCTTGTTTGGCAGGCGGGTTTGCGGTAAATTTCGCCGTCCTCCTGCCCCCGGCCCGCCCATTTCGGGCAGCCGCACCACCGGCGCCTCGGAAAGGAATCCGGCACCATGAGATCCACCCTTGGAGAGCTAGCCGCCCTGGTTGAGGGCCGCGTGATCGGCGATCCGGAGCTTCCCATCTACGGGGCGGCCCCGCTTTGCGACGCCCGGCCCGGTCACATCACCTTGATGGACGGCAACGAGCGGAACCGGCGGCCGAGTCCCTGTGCGGCGAGCGCCGCGGTAGTGCCCGCCGCGGTGCAACTGGACGGGATCGCCGCCATTCAGGTCGAGAACGTTCACCACGCCTTCGCGGCCATTTTGCGTTACTTCCGGCCCGCGCGTTCGAATTGCCGCTGCGGCATCAGCCCGCTTGCCAACGTGAGTCCGAACGCCCAGGTAGCCGAGGGGGTGGAGATCCACCCCTACGCCACCATCGCCGACGACGTGGTCATTTGCCGCGGCACGGTCATTCACGCCGGGGTGCACGTGATGGCCGGCTCGCACATCGGCGAAGACGTGACCATTTTCCCCAACGCCGTGCTGTACCACGACACCATGGTCGGCCCCCGCTGCATTATCCACGCCGGGGCCGTGCTCGGAGCGTACGGGTTCGGCTATGAACAGGTGCAGGGCTGCCACTCGTTGCTGGCCCAGTTGGGCAACGTCGTGCTCGAAGCCGACGTCGACATCGGCGCGGGCACCACGATCGACCGGGGCACCTACGGACCTACGCGAATCGGCGAGGGCACGAAGGTCGACAACCTTGTGATGATCGCCCACAACTGCTCGATCGGCCGCCATAACATGCTGTGTTCGCAGGTGGGCGTTGCCGGCAGTACGACCACCGGCGACTACGTGGTGATGGCCGGCCAGGTTGGGGTGCGCGACCACGTGCACATCGGGCATGGCGCGGTGCTCGGCGCGATGGCCGGTGTGAGCAACGACGTGCCCGAGGGCCAGCGGATGATCGGCATTCCCGCCACGCCCGAACGCGAGCAGAAGGTCAAGCAGGCCGCCTTCTCGAAACTGCCCGAAATGCGGCGGCAACTCAAAATGCTCCAGCGCACGGTCGACCGGCTGGTCGAAGAGCTTGCGGAAGCAAAGAATGGCGCCTCGGTGCAGCACGCCGACTGCCGGGGCGAGGGCCAACAGCCGCCGCACCGCGCGATTGCCTGAGCCGAATCCCGGGGGAGCCGACATGCCCAGTCCATCCGATGCAGCCGACGATTGCCGGCACGACGACTCGACCGCGTGGGTGCCCGGCACGTCGTACAAGTGCCCGGGCTGGAACACGGCCGGGGTGCCCGACGCGCCGCCGGGCGAGCACGCGGACGACATCCCCGACCACGCACCGCTTCCCGTCGTGCCGCCGGCCGAGGCGCCGCAGCGCGTCGGGCTGATCGCCGGTTGGGGCCGATATCCGTTCGCCGTGGCCGAAGCGCTTCGCCGCCAGGGCGCGGCCACGTTCTGCCTGGGCGTTCGCGACGAGGCGTCGCCCGAGTTGGCCGGCCTGTGCCGCCACTTTCGGCTGCTGGGCATCGCGCGATTCGGCACCGCCATTCGCTATTTCAAACGGCACGGCGTCACCTCGGCCACAATGGCCGGCAAGGTGCACAAGGTGCGCCTGTTCCAGCCGCGAAGCTGGCTGAAGCTTTGGCCCGACCTGCGTACGATCCGCATGTTCATGCCGCACCTGCTCACCCGTCGCAAGGACTGCCGCGACGACTCGCTGCTGGGGGCGATTGTCGACGAGTTCGCCCGCGAGGGCATCCGCTTCGCCCCGGCCACCGACTTCTGCCCGGAACTGCTCGTGCCCGAAGGGCCGATCACCGGGCGCACGCCCTCGGCCTGGCAGCAGAAGGACATCGCCTTCGGCTGGCAGGCGGCCAAGGAGTTGGGCCGGCTCGACATCGGGCAGAGCGTGGCGGTGAAGGACCAGGCCGTGCTGGCCGTCGAGGCGATCGAGGGGACCGACGCGTGCATTCGCCGGGCGGGCGAGTTGTGCCCGGCCGGCGGGTTCACCGTCGTGAAGACGGCCAAGCCGAACCAGGACATGCGTTTCGACGTGCCCACCATCGGCCTGCAAACGCTCCGCACCATGGTCGAGGCCGGCGCCCGCGTGCTGGCCGTCGAGGCCGGCCGCACCATCCTTCTCGACCAACCCGAACTGGCCGACTTCGCCAACCGGCATCGGCTCGTGGTGGTCGCTTTGAACGATCCGGCGGCCCTCTGCCGCGCCGCGTAGCGCATCGGGGGGGACGTGAATCCGAGCCTTCCGGATAGCCTCTCCGAAACAGAAGGCCCCAAGAAATGCCAACGGCGGGCGCGATGCGCGCCCGCCGTTGGAGGGGAATGAAATGAATGGACCGATAGCAGAGCGAATCAATCAAACATATCGAGGAACATTTCGTCGGGCAGGCACCGCTGGGCGGCCGCGCCCAACTCGTCGCGACGGCGGCGCTGTCCCACCGAATGCCAAGGCCCGACGCCTTCCAGTTCCGGCATAATACCAAGCAACTGATCGACCAGCGTTTGGGCCATGCGGTGCAGCGGCGTCTGTTCCGCCTGCTCCAGGATGGCCAGCGCTGTTTTCATGACGCGCACCAGTTGGGCCCGTCGCTCGATGGGATCCGACAGTTCGTCGGACGACTCGACCAGAAGTTCGGTAATCGGAACTTCCAGCGCGCTCTGCCACTCGTAGAGCCTGCTCAGCGGCAGATCGGTCGACTCACGCTCCTCGCAACGAATGCGAGTCACGTCGGTTGCCAAGCGGCGCGCCAGGGTGCGCCGCGAAACGCCCTGCAACCGCCGGACTTCCGCCAGCCGATGCAGGGGCCGTGGGGAAGCGGGCATTTCCAGAACCTCCGGAAAGTCCGCCTCCGCCAACTGAACACTTGCCAAACTCATTGAGGCGCAATCCTCCCGCCGGGGCTGCGCACGCCGAAACGATCACCAAAGATAACTGAAATGATCGACATTCCATTGTGCCGACAGCACCCAACGAACGCTCGCAACGCCGCGTGCCCGATTCGCAGTCGTCGCAACGCAAGCTGGCCCGTGGGCATCGTTGCCCAGGCGAAGGTCGGTCGGGATGAGTAATCAACCATAACCTTCACCTAATATTCTATGCGAACGGGCGGCGGCAGGCAAGGGGGGGAATCTGTTGCATCGCACACGGCGGACGGCACCCCCCCGAAATTGGCGTTGACCCGACCACAGTGCACAACGCATAATTGAGCAGAGAAGATATTCTGTGCGTACTACCGTCCTGCCGGGCCCACGATGTTCCGAGCCGCTTATATCCTGCCGACGATCTTCGGCCTGCTGATGGCGGGTCCGATCCACTGTGCGTGGGCAACCCACTGCATCGCCGGAGGATGCCCGGCCGAGGTGGAAGGCGGGAGTTGCTCGCACCACGAACCGGCAAGCCACGACGACGACGTCCCGCCCGACCGGGAGGGGCCCGCCCCGAACTGCACCCTCGATGTCTGCCGCGGCTCGCTGTCGGAAGCGCCCCGCCGGCCGACGGTTGAATGCCGGCTCTTGCCGGCGTTGGACACTATTGCCCCGGACGCCGGAGGTACTGCCGCAGTTGGGAAACCGCACGTCGGCGCCTCCGACGATTTCTGTACCGGCGCGCCTCCCGCCGGGCGCTGCCTCTGCATCGCCATCTGTTCGTTTCTGCTTTGATGGCGCCGCGCGCCTAGTGGCTTGCGGCTGCTGGGTTTTCGCGTGTGTGCCACTGGCGTCCCGCCAGTGCCGTTGCTGGTGTGCCACTGGCGTCCCGCCAGTGCCATCGCCGCTGCCACGCGAATGATAGCACTGGGGCACCCCAAGTCTTAGCTGTCGCAAAGCACTAGCCGTTTGCTCGTGCGCTGCGCATGGATGAACTTCGCGTTTTCGTGCGTGAAGTCCACACGCGGAAAAGCGGGACCGGCGAGCGGGAGCCGTCAGGCCCCGGCGCCCGCTCGCATGCCGCCTGGCAGCATTGAGAGCCTGTCCAAAAACTCCCCTTTCCCGGAGGGAGAGGGGACTTCAGTCCGGACCTTTTCGGACAGACTCTGACTGATCGTTCGTGGAGAAGAATCGTGCTGAAGCTTCGACTGTTGCCGTGGGAATACGGCATCCGAAACCTGTTCCGCCGCCCGGCGCGAACCGGCCTCACCCTGGCCGGGTTGTCGACGGTGGTGTTGCTGGTGTTCGTGGTGGTAGCCTTCCTGCGCGGACTCGACGCCTCGCTGGCCGTCAGCGGCGACCCGCGGGCGGTGCTGGTGTACTCGATCGGCGCGGCGGAGGACATCGAGAACTCGGCCATTCCGGCCCATCTGCCGGCCTTGCTTTCGGCCAGTTTGCCGGGCATCGAGCGGCGTTACGGGGTCGATTACGTTTCGCCGGAACTGTACGCGGCCACGCGAGTTGCCGTGGACGGCGGCCCGCCCGGAATGGCCGTCGTGCGCGGCGTGACACCCGGGGCGCCGCTGGTGCGGCGTCAAGTGCAAATGACCGCCGGAAACTGGCCGCGACAGGGCGAGGTGCTGGCCGGCCGGCTGGCGGCCGCGAAACTCGGTTGCCGGCCGGAGGCGCTGGCCATTGGCAACACGGTATCGCTCGAAGGGCGGGAGTACCGCATTAGCGGGCATTTCGCCGCCGGCGGGGCGGCGTTCGAGTCGGAATTGTGGTTCCCGCTGGCCGATCTGCAACAGGCCATGCAGCGTCAGGACCTGAGCCTCGTGGCCCTGACGCTGGCCGACGGAGCGTCGGCCTCCGACATCCAACTGTTCGCGATGGAACGCGTCGACCTCGAGGTCCAAGCCATTGAGGAAACGAAGTACTACGCCCTGCTGCAAGGTCACTACGGGCCCGTGCGAACGTTGGGCTGGGTGGTGGTGTGCCTCGTGGCGGGCGCCGGAGTGTTCGCGGGCCTGAACACAATGTACGGCGCGGTGGTCGGAAGGGTCCGCGAGCTTGCCGCCCTGCAGGTCATCGGGTTCCGCCGGCGCGCCATCGTGTTGAGCCTGGTGCAGGAAGCGACCCTGCTCGCCGCGGCCGGTTCCCTGATTGCGGCCCTCGCGGCGCTGCTGCTGGTCAACGGCGTGGCGGTCCGGTTCACCATGGGCGCGTTCGCGCTGCGAGTCGACAGCGTGACCGTGCTGGTCGGGTGCGGCACGGGGCTGCTGTTGGGGGTGCTTGGCGCCATCCCACCGGCGCTCAAGTCCATGCGCCTGCCGGTGGCCGAAGGTTTGAAATCGGTTTGAAAAACGTTTCACACGAAAAGGAGTCTAGGATGCATGCTGATTCGAAGCGGTGGTTTACGACGCAGGCAAAGGGGACAGCCCCATTTTCGCGGCCGTGCGCGGTTGAGCGATTGGGTAGGTCGCCTGCTGTGCCGCGAAAATCGGGACAGTCCCCCGCGATCGGCCTTGCGTGCGCCGGCTACATGGTGGTTGTCGGGTTGGCGCTCACGGCGGCCGGGTGCGGACACTCCGGCGAAGCCGCGGCCGTGGGGGCCCGCCCTGCCGCCGATGTCGAAAGCGCGGCCTATCGCCTCACGGACGAGCCGGCCGGGGCGATGGACCTGGCCGCAGTGTACGGCGATGCCGAGGACGGCGACGACGTGGTCGTGGCCGGACGTGTCGGCGGCCGGGGAAACCCGTGGGTCGAAAACCTCGCGGCCTTTTCGGTCGTCGACCCGGCGGCGGCGATTTCGCACGGAAGCTGCTGCCCCGATCCCAGTTGCGGCTCGGCGCACGGCGAGCCGGCCGTGCAGGCCCTGGTGCGGGTTGTCGACGCCGAGGGCCGGACGGTCGCGGTCGATGCCCGAGAGTTGCTCGGAATCGAGGCGTCGCAAGTTGTCGTGGTGCGCGGCAAGGCGCGGCGCGACGCGGCCGGCAACCTTTCCATCCTGGCCGACGGCGTGTTCGTTCGACCGTAACGCAACTTATTCATGGGGGTAGCCTGCACCTGTTGGAGTTCACGCTTTAGCGTGCGAACCAGGCATGTGCGCCACCCGGCACGCTAAAGCGTGAACTCCAACAAGCGAGGAATGGGAATATGGCCGCAACCGTTGACCTTCGGCAATTGGCAGTCGATCGTTCCGGCGCGCACGCGTCGCGGCGCGGGCCGCGCCGCAGCGTGCTGGCACGGTACGTGCTTCCGTTCGGGGTGGTCCTCGGATTCGGCCTGATCGTGGCGTGGTCGGCCCGCGACAGCCTCCTCCCGTCGAAGCCGGTGACGGTCGTCCCCGTGGTGCTGATGCGGGCCGAGGTGCGCGAGTCGGGCACGTCGCTGTTTCAGGCGGCGGGCTGGGTCGAGCCGCGGCCGAGCCCCGTCATGGTGCCCGCCCTGGCCGAAGGCGTGATCGAGCAACTGCTGGTCGTGGCGGGCCAGGAGGTTGCCGCGGGCCAGCCGGTGGCCGCGCTGGTCGACGCCGACGCCCGACTGGCCCTGGCCGACGCCGAGGCCGACCTCGAGTGGAAGCAGGCCGAACTGGCCTCCGCCCGCGCGGCGCTGACCGCGGCCCGGGCCGAAGTGGAGCAGCCGGTGCACCTGGAGGCGGCGCTGGCCGAGGCGGAATCGGCGCTGGCCCGGGTGGAAACCGAGCGGGCGACGCTTCCGTTTGCCATCCGCGCGGCCGAAGCGCGACGGCAATTCGCCCGGCACGACCTGGACGGCAAGCGCAGTGCGGGCGAGGCCGTAGCCGGCCGCGTGGTGCAGCGCGCCGAAGGCGACTACGACGCCGCCGCCGCGGCACTGGAGGAACTCTCTGCCCGCGCCGCAAGCCTGGAAGCCGAGGCGACGGCCCTGCGGAACCAGTGCGAGGCGCTGCGCACCCGGCTTCGATTGAAAATCGACGAGACCCGGCGACTGGGCGAGGCCGAGGCGGCGGTCCGGTCGGCCGAGGCGAAGGTGCGGCGGGCGGAATTGGCGGTCGAGACGGCCGAGCTTCGCCTCGAACGAATGACCCTCCGTGCCCCGCTGGCCGGCCGCGTGCTGGCGCTGAACGCCCAGCCCGGCCAACGGGTGTCGAGCCGGCCGTCTGCCTCCGAGCGCGCGTCGGGCGGAGTGCTGACCCTGTACGACCCGCAACGGCTCCAGGTGCGGGCCGACGTTCGCCTGGAAGACGTGCCGCACGTGCAGCCCGGGCAGCCGGTGCGCATCGAATCGGCCGTGCTCGCCCAGCCGCTGACCGGCACCGTGCTCACCGCCAGGTCGCTGGCCGACATGCAGAAGAATACCCTGGAGGTGACCGTGGCCGTCGACCGCCCGCCGCCGGAACTGACGCCCGACATGCTCGTGCGTGCCACGTTCCTGGCCCCCGAGCGGCCGGCCGGTTCCTCGGAGCAGGGCCGGGAACCCATGCGATTGCTCGTACCGCGGCCCCTGGTGGAAAACGGTGAGGGGGAAACGAGCGTCTGGCTAGCCGACCGCCTTACCCGCACCGCGCGCCGCCAAGCGGTGGTGCTGGGCAACGCCGGCACCGAGCACCTTGTGGAAGTGGTCGAAGGACTCAACGCCATGGACCGGCTCGTCGCCGGCGGCCGCGAAGGCTTGCGCCAGGGCGACCGCATTCGCATTACGGGCGAAGCATCGATGTAGAAAAAGTCGCACGACTCTCCGAGTCGTGAGAATCGCAGTCGACTCGGAGAGTCGACCTACTGTAGCACGACTCTCCGAGTCGTGATTGGCGGATCGACTCGGAGAGTCGAGCTACTGTACCGGGAGAACCCAACATGCCGCTGGTGGAAATCCGAAACCTGACCAAGGAGTTCGTCAAGGGCGAGGAGAAGATTACGCCCCTGCGCGAAGTGAACCTCGATATCCAGCAGGGCGAGTTCCTCTCGCTCATGGGCCCCAGTGGGACGGGCAAGAGCACGCTGCTGAACCTGCTGGCGGGAATCGATCGGCCTACGTCGGGGAACATTCTCGTCCACGGCACCGACATCACGCGGCTTTCCCGCGGGCGGCTTGCCGACTGGCGGGCTGCGAACATCGGCTACATCTTCCAAACGCACAACCTCATTCCCGTCTTGACCGCCTACGAAAACGTGGAACTGCCGCTGTTGCTGCTGCCGATGTCGGCGGCCGAACGCCGCAAGCGGGTGGATATTGCCCTGGCGGCCGTCGACCTGACCGATCGGGCCGGCCACTATCCTCGCCAGTTGTCCGGCGGCCAGGAGCAGCGGGTCGGCATCGCCCGGGCGATCGTCGCCAACCCGACCATCGTCGTGGCCGACGAGCCGACCGGCGACCTGGACACCCGAACGGCCGAGCAAATCCTGCAGTTGATCGAGCAACTCAACGTCGAGTTGGGCATGACGCTGTTTATGGTAACGCACGACCCGAAGGCGGCTTCGGTCGCCGGTCGCCGGTTGCACTTGGACGAAGGCCGCCTGATCGAGGCGCCCGCCATGTGTGCCACTGGCTCTGCCAGTGCCAACGGTACCCGATGACGCCGGCGAGGCCGGCAAACCAATGATGTTTCGCTTCGCTCCCTATGTACTGAAAAGTCTCTGGCGGCACCGTGCCCGGACGGCCTTGACCGTGAGCGGGACGGCCGTAGCGCTGTTCGTATTCTGCGTGGTGGCCTCGGTCCAGGAGGGTCTGAATCGCCTTGCGCAGTCGTCGGAGGCCGATCGGACGCTCGTGGTGTTCCAGGAGAACCAGTTCTGCCCGGCCAACAGCCGCCTGCCGGAAGACTACGCCCGAACCATTGCCGAGCTGCCCGGGGTACGCGACGTGGTTCCCATGCAGGTGCTGACGAACAACTGCCGGGCAAGCCTCGACGTGGTGGTGTTCCACGGGTTGCCGCCCGAGCAGCTTGCAGCAGTGCGCGACCTGGAACTGCGTTCCGGCAGCCTCGCCGAGTTCGAGGCTCGTTCCGATGCGGCGCTGGTGGGGCAAACCGTGGCGCGCCGGCGGCAGCTCGACGTCGGCAGCAGCTTCACGATGGGAGAAGTGACGGTTGCCGTCGTAGGCATATTCGCCTCCTCAGTCGCCGCTGAGGACAACTTCATCTTCACGCACCTCGACTTCGTGCAGCGAGCGCCGGGCAGGAACTCGGTGGGCATCGTCACGCAGTTCGAAGTCGTGCTGGCCGACCACGCCGACCCGGACGCCACGGCCGCGGCCATCGACGCCCAATTCCGCGGCGGGCCGGTGGCCACCGCCACGCGCACCAAGGGGGTCTTCCAGCGGGAAACCATCGGCGATTTGGCCGAGTTGATCGGTTTCGCCCAGTGGCTCGGCTATGCCTGCCTGGGGCTCGTGTTCAGCCTGGTGGCCACCACCACCGTCATGGCCGTGCAGGACCGCATTAAGGAGCACGCCGTTTTGCAAACGCTCGGCCTCCGGCCCGGCCGGGTGTTCCGCCTGGTGGTAGCGGAGAGCTTGCTGCTGAGTATCGCCGGGGGCCTCCTGGGCATCGGCGGCGGCATCCTGTTGCTTAGCGGGTGGGGCTTTGCTCTCGGAACCGAAGGCGTGGCGATTGCGCTGGAACCGTCGCCCCGCCTGGTCGGGCTGGGAGCCTTGGTCGCCGCGGCCGTCGGCCTCCTGGCCGGCCTGGCCCCAGGTTACCAGGCCGCACGCACCGAAATCGTCGCCGCGCTGAGACACGCCTGAGCGTTGGCGGCTATTGGAGGCCGCGCGAACGATGGCGCCGGCAGTATGCCGGTGGCACCCTAATGCTTAATGCCAGTGGCACTTTGATTCTTAGCTGTCGCAAAACACTAGTCGGGCGTGCCGGGACTTTCCAGCCCGCCGCGCAGCAACAGTCCCTCGATACGGACGCGGCTGACCCGCGCGTCGCGAATTGCGTCCACATACGCAACGTGCGTGCGGAAGTAGGTCTGTTGGACCGTGAGTAACTCCAGGTAGTCGAACTCACCTTGCCGGTAACCGTCGCCGGCCAGTTTCAGGGCATCGCGGGCGTCGGGCAGGATTTCGTCCTGGTACTGCGTTACGGTTTGGTCAGCGTCGAGGTACCGGCGGAACTCGTCGGCCAGGCGCTCGCGCAGCGACAACTCAACCCGGCGCAGTTCCTGGTGAGCCGCCGCCAGTTCGGCCTGCGCACGGTAGATGTTCCCCTGATTGCGGTCGAATAACTGGAGGGGCATCGCCATGCCCAAGGTGGCGAGCGTGTCGTCCGAGCCGAAATTGTAGCGCACGCCCGCCTCCAGTTCGACGTCGGGCACACGCCCGGCGCACTCCCGGCCGACGGCCGCGCGGGCCTGCTCGATCTTGGCAACGGCGCGCATTCGCTCCGGACTGTCGCGGAGCATTCGGACCAGAGCCTCGTCCCAGGATAGGGGGCTTGGGTCTTCCACAGTTTGGTCGTCGGCAAGGGGCGCCGGAGTCAGATCGGGAACTCCGGCCAGGAGCGCCAGCCGGCGCCACTGTTGCGTTACGGCGTGACGCGCCTTTTGCACGGCGAGGCGGGCGGAATTGACTTCCAGCCTCGCCTGGAGCACGTCCACGCGGCTGACCTCCTGGGCGGCGAACAGTTGCTCCGCGATGCGCAAACCTTCCTCGGCAAGGTGAAGTAGTTCTTCGGAAAGCTCGACCGTTTGCTGGGCGGCCATCACGCCGTACGCTGCCACCCGTACGTCGTTCGTCACCCGCAGACGCTGCATGGCCCACTCCTGCTCGGCCGCGGCGATCTCTGAGCCGACCACCGATTGGTTCCATCCAAGTTTTCCGGCCGTGACAATCGGCTGCCCGACGGCGATCCCTTGCTGCCCGGCATGCCCTTCGTTGCCCATCTCTTCCCCGACGTAGCCGACCACCGGGTTTGGGTAAAGCCCGACCTGCTGATATTTCCCACGCAACGCCTCGACCCGCCGTGCGGCCAGGGCGACCGTCGGATTGTGACGCAATGCGAGGTGTTCGAGGAACTCGAGGGTTACCGGTTCCGGCTCGGAACCGGTGCTCGGCGGCCGTTCCGTGTCGCCCACGACTGCCGGCCGTGTGTCCGCTTCTGCGCCGGAAGTCCACTGCGGCGACGGCAGGGGAGCCGCCTGGAAGCGTTCGCCCGAAAGCAAGGGGCCCGACGCAAGCAAGACCAGCGCCGGGAGTGCAAGTGGGCGCACCAGCAGCCTGATTGGTTGCCAACTCGACATATTGCCCCCCGGTTGAATGTCGGCCCGGAAACCGACACAGGGCATTGTGCATCGGCGCCCGACAAATGCACGTAAATTTGTCACAAGGCGCGAAAGCCCTATTCCAACTGTATCGGTTGCGCCGGCAAATCCGGTTGAGCAAAGTTTGCGGCCCAGAAGGCGAGCCCGAGGGCCGCAGTGGTCGAGTCGCGACGGCGCAGGTAGGCAAGGCCAACGCGTGGCCACAGCGGAACCGTAGTCAGATGCTGATCGATTCGAGTTGCGGGTAGTCGCCGGGGTGGGCGATCTGGGTGACCTGCAGGCCCAGTTGGAAGAATCCGCCGCCGAGGGGGTTCAGATGCTTGGCCTTCGCAAGCAGGTAGGTCATGTCGCCCTCCCACCGGACACCGACGACGACCTCGTCCAGCCCGCGCGGTTCGCTCAGCACCAAGGCCATCCCGGTGGTCGACAGCTCCTTGGTGACGGCGGTGAATGCCTGGCCCATGGCCGGCTGCCTATTCACGACGGGCACCACGAGCACGACCCCCACCAGCGGGACGCGGGTTTCGGATCGCGGGCCGTCCATGAGCGACTGGAGTTCCTGGCAGTTGTTGTTGACCACTTTGAGCAGGAAGCTTTGCACCTCCCTGGCGTGGCTTTTCGCAAACAGCGGCATGACGGCGCCCCTTCGGCAGGCGTGGAGACGGGAATTTTCCTGGTTACGGCTACCCCAACTGAAGTATAGTTCACCTTGGTCGGAGCCCGGCCGGGAAAATCGGCATCCAACCGTTGACGCCCTCCGGCCGATGGACTAATCTGCCCGGTTTGCGGCCCGCAGGAAAAAAGACGGGACAGGTCCAATTTACCGGAACGGCCCGGAGGGTGCTTCGCACAAATTGGACCTGTCCCGTTTTTTCCCCGAACGGTAGAATTCGGCCGGTTTGCGACCCGCGCGGCCGCACCGGCAACCCCACAGGAGTGAATGCCATTATGACATCGCGCGAATTGGTGATTCGTGCGCTCAGTCACGAGCCGATCGATCGTGTTCCGCAGGACGTCTGGGTGGATCCGCAAGTGGCGGCCGACCGCCCGGACGAGGTCGCGGAAATCGAAATGCGATTTCCCAACGACATCGTCCGCCCCGATTCGCCCTATTCGGACGGCGCGCCCTGTTCGGGCAAGCGAACGTCCGGCGGTCGCTATACCGACGCTTGGGGCTGTACGTGGCAGGTATCGCGAAATGGCGCCGACGAGCAATGCCTTGATCGGCCGGTCGGCGATCTGCGGAATGTGGGCAAGTATGCCCCTCCGATGGAACTCCTGAAGGGGATCCGAATGAGCAAAGTGAACCGGTTGTGCGAGCAGACCAACCGGTTCGTGCTCGCGCCGACCGAGGTTTGCCCCTTGAACCGGCTCTTGCGCATTCGCGGTTCGGAGCACGCGAGAAAGGACCTGCACGCCGGCGCGAAGGGCATTCATGCGTTGCTCGAAATGGTCGACGCGTTCTGCCGGGCGGAAGTGGAGCTTTGGGCCGGTTCCGAGGTGGACGGCGTCGTGTTGGCCGACGACTGGGGTTCCTCCGAGGGGCTCGTCCTGGAGCGGAGCGTTTGGAACGAGGTCTTTCGGCCCCTCTACCGCGAATACTGCAAAACCCTCCGCAAACATGATAAGATGGTGTTCTTCCGGACAACGGGCGACGTAACCGAGATCCTGGGCGACCTGACGCGCCTGGGGGTCGACGCGGTCCACTGCTCGCTGGAGACGATGGACCTTGGCAGAATTGCCCGCCGATTCCGTGGAAGACTGGCCTTCTGGACCGGCATGGACCAGCCGAACGCGCTGGCGCAGGGCACCGTGGAGGAAGTGCGCGAGACGGTGCTGCGGGTGCGCCGGGCGTTGGATTTCGGCAGCGGCGGGCTGATTTCCCAGTGCGAGTGGCGGCCCGACGTCCCGATCGAGCGGATCGTGGCCTTTTGCGAGCAGTGGATTGTGCCCTTGCCGGTCCACGCATGAAGGGAAGGTTTTCGTGAGCGAACAAGCAACCGAGCATGACGCGTCGATCGACCTGCGCGACCCGCTGGTCGCGGCCGTGCTGGCATGGCTCATTCCGGGCCTGGGGCATCTGTACCAGCGACGGTTCGCCAAGGCGGCCCTGTATTTTCTGTGCATTATGACGCTGTTCGGCTACGGGCTGGCGATGGGAAGTTTGCCGGAGGAGGGTTGGTACGGCCGCGTGGTATACTATTCGTGGCGCCCCGGCGACAAGCGGCTGTTTTACATCTGCCAGGTAGGCGCCGGCCTGGTAGCCTTGCCGGCCCTGGTCCAGGCCCACCGGATGGCGAACGATCGGCGGGTATGGTTTTCGGGGTTCCAGGCCCCGCCGCGGCATCCGAACGACCCGGTCCGTGCCGACGACCCCAATCGCGACCAACCCACCCCGCACGAGTTGTACAGCCGGTTGCCTCGCTACTTCGAACTGGGCACGGTGTACACCGCCATCGCCGGCCTGCTGAACATTCTGGCCATCTACGATGCCTGGGGCGGACCGGTCCCGCCCGCCCGAAAGAAAGAGGACCACGACGAAGACGAGGACGAAGACCAAGACGCCGAGGAAGAGAACTGAGTACTGAGTACTGAGTACTGAGTACTGAGTACCAAGAGGCTATCCCCAAACTCCCCTCTCCCTTTGGGAGAGGGGCCGGGGGTGAGGGCCTATGGGATTGGAGCCAGATACGGGCAAGGTTTATTGTCGATAGCCCTCTCCCGGAGGGAGAGGGAACCTGGATCCGAGCCTTTCCGGATAGCCTCTGGCTACTGAGTACTCAGCGCCGAGTTGGCACCGCCGCAAACCCGTTGGAAGTGAATTGATGATCCCCTGGCCGCTGATCGGGCAAATTAACGACATGTGGTACGCGCTGCCGCTCATTCTTGCGGTAAGCCTGGTGTACGCGGCAACGCGGCACGAGGAAATGGTGCCGATCCTGATCCACGCCGGCCGGCTGGCCCTGTGGATCGTCGGGTTCATGGTGGCCATTTTCGCCCTGCTGTATCTCATCTCCTGGGGCCTGTAGGCCGCCGGTCCACGACGCCGTTCGGCTCGGAATTGAAGGGGGCGACCATGAGGATTGTGGTGCTGGGAGCCGGTACGGTGGGCACCTCCATTGCCAACCGGCTTTGTGGCGAGAAGCACAGCGTGACCCTGGTCGATACCGATCCGGCCGTTTGCCGCCGGGCGAACGACGAACTCGACGCGCGCATCGTGACCGGTTCGGCCTCGCACGCCACCGCGCTGTTCCAGGCCGACGTCCTCGGCGCCGACCTGTGCCTGGCCGTCACGGGCGACGACGAGGCGAATCTCATCGGGGCCAGCATTGCCAAGGGCATGGGTACCCGGCGCGCCGTGGCGCGCGTCCGCTCGCCCATCTTTCGCGACGTCAGTACGTTCGACTACCAGCGGCACTTCGGGATCGACCGCCTGCTGAGCCTCGAGCATCTTTCCGCCATGGAGCTTGCCCGCGAAATCCGCCACCCCGGCGCCATCGCGGTCGAGAACTTCGCCCGCGGCGAACTGGAAATGCAGGAACTGGCCGTCTCGGAAAAGAGTACGGCCGTGGGCGTGGCGCTGCGCGATCTGAAGCTGCCTTCCGACGTGCGGATCGGATCGATTTCGCGGGACGGCCGGATACGCATTGCCGGCGCGGCCGATCAGGTGGCCGCCAACGACCGCATTACCCTGATCGGTTCGCGCGAGGAGATTGACGAGGTTCGCAAGTTGTTCCAGCGCGAGTCGCCGCCGAAACGCAAGGTCGTCATCGCCGGCGGCGGCGAAACGGGTTTCCACCTCGCCCGCGTGCTGGAGGCCGGACGCTTCAACGTCGTGGTGATGGAACACAATCGGGACCGGTGCGAGTTCCTCGCCGGCGTGCTGAAGTATGCCACCGTGGTTCATGCCGACGTGCAGCGCCGGGCGTGCCTGGAAGAAGAGCGGGTGGGCAGCGCCGACGTGTTCGTCGCCTGCACCGGCGACGACGAGGACAGCATCATGGCGTGTGTCGAAGCCCGCGAGTTGGGCACCACCGCCATCCTGTGCATCGTCGATCGGCCCGACTACGCCAATGTGGTGGCCAAGTTGGGCATCGACCACACAGTCAGCCCGCGGAAGGTCATCGCCCGGCAGGTTCTGTCGTTCCTGAACGTCGGGGCGATCATCTCCCGGACGCCGCTTTCGATCGCAGACAAGATCGAGATTCTCGAAATCGAGGTGGCCGAAGGCGCCCCGGCCACGCAGCAGCCGCTTAGCGCGCTGGCGCTGCCCCGCCAGTGCCTCATCGGGGCCGTCATTCGGGAAAGCTACGTGAAGGTGCCCGGGGCCGCATACCGGTTCGCGCCGGGCGACACGGTGGTCGCCCTGGTCAAAACGGGCGCCGTCGAGCAGGCCGTGCGCACTTTCAGCAACTAGGGCTCGCGATCCTTCGACCATGAACTTCCGCTTGCTGTGCAAGATGCTCGGGCTGATTGCCGCACTGATGGGCGCCACGATGGTGTTCAGCCTGCCCTGGGCCCTGCCCGTCTTCGGCGGCGACTGGGAGCACGAGGCGCCGGGCTTCTTCGGCCTGCTGGGGGCGATGCTCGCATGCGGGCTGGTGGGCGGCGTGCTCAGTTACGTCGGCCGCGGGCCGCAGGGGCACATGTTCCGCAAGGAGGCCATGGCCGTGGTGGGCCTCACCTGGGTGCTGGCCACCCTCCTGGGCGCGCTGCCCTACGTGCTCAGCGGCACGCAGCGCGGGCCGGACAGGCCCATGTCGCCGGTCGACGCCATGTTCGAGGCGCAGTCGGGCTTCAGCACCACCGGGGCCACCGTACTGACCGAACTGGAAGACCCGGCGCTGGTGCCCCGCTGCATCTTGTTCTGGCGCTCCAGCACGCACTTCCTGGGTGGCTTGGGCATCATGGTGCTGTTCGTCGCGATCCTCGGGCAAGGCTCGGCCGGCAAGGCGCTCATGCAGGCCGAAATGCCCGGCCCCAGCCAGTCCAGCCAGCAAGCCCGAATGCAGCATACCGCTTGGGTGCTGTTCTTCATCTACACGGGCCTGAACGTCGTCCTGACCGTGCTCCTGCTGCTTCAGGGCCTGTCGCTGTTCGACGCGCTGTGCCACGCGTTCGGAACCATGGCCACCGGCGGGTTCAGCACCTACAACGCCAGCGTGGGCCACTTCCAGTACGTGCCGGGGCTGAACGCCGCGGCCATCGAAATGACCATCGTCGTGTTCATGGTGCTGGCCGGCACGAATTTCATGCTCCTTTACTTCATCGTTCTCGGGCGGCCGGGCAAGGTTTGGCCCGACGTCGAGTGGCGAGCCTACATGACCATTCTCCTCGCGGCGACGGTGCTCGTGGCCGGCTACGGCCTCTATTCGGGCGATTTCGCCGGCCCGAACGGCATGCGCCGCGCAGCCGACGGCGCGGCGGCCGCGTCCGATCCGCCGTCGGACCCCTCGGCCGCGCAGGCGGCCGCCGCCGCCCGCTACAGCCTGTTCCAGGTCGTGTCCATCATGACGACCACCGGCTTCTGCACCGACGATTTCGACCGCTGGAACAGCTTCGCCCGCGGCTCGCTCCTGCTGCTGATGTTCGTCGGCGCTTGCGCGAGCAGCACGGGCGGCGGCATGAAGGTAATCCGCCATATCCTTTACGCCAAGATTCTTCACCTGGAACTTGAGCAGTCGTTCCATCCGTCAGTGGTCCGGCCGCTCCGTCTCGGCGGCGAACCGGTGCCCGAACAGGACCTGCGCCGGCAAATCCTCGTCTACTTCGGCCTGGTGGTAGCTATTTCCGTCGTAAGCTGGATGTTCACCATCACCTTCGAGCCCGACGCCACCTGGGCGGGCGACGGGCACGCGGCCGAACACAAGCTCATCGACGCTGCAAGCTGCGTGGCGGCCACGCTGAACAACATCGGCCCGGGGCTGGGCGTCGTCGGCGCCACCCGCAACTACACGAACTTCCAGTGGTACACCAAGCTGCTGTTCATCTGGCTGATGATGCTCGGGCGGCTCGAACTGTACGTGATTCTGGTGCTCTTCTCGCCCCAGTTCTGGCGCAGCCAGTAGCCTCGACCGTTTGCATTCGGCCCCGGCCGGCTCGTAACCATGCCGGGATGGCCCCTTACTGCCCGTCGCGGGCGCGTCCCATCCCGCCGCCAAGCCCTCGTCCTTGTCCGCCGCCTCCGCCGCCGGGCCCTCGTCTTTGCCCACCGCCGCCGCCTCCTGCACCCGGCGCCGCGCCGGGAAAGCGGCGTTGCATGACCCCGCGGATGTCGTCGGGCGTCAATTCATTCGCCTCCGCCACTTCGGCGACCGTGGCTTCCGTGTCGGCAACGAGGATCCCTTCTTCCTCCAGCGCCTCGACCACCTGGTCCACGGTCAGGCCCGACTGTTCGGCAATTCCTTGCACGGAAAGGTCGTCGGCCGGCCAGGCCGGGGATGAATGGAAGGGGCGGCCCCAGGAGTCCTTGATCTGGTCGTGCCACTCCGCGACCGAGCGGAACGGCGGCCAGCCGAGAATACTGCCCGCCAGTACCAGCCCGCCAAGCACCACCGCCGCGAGAAGCTCCGCCTTCATCTTTGCCGACGGAAGCCCCATCTTCCTCAGATAGCACCAGAAGATCGACCAGTTCAGCACGAGGTGCAGCACCGCGGCGAGCACGAAGAACAGCGCGCTGTTGATGTGGACCGATTCCCACTGGTCTTTCTCCAGGCCCATGACCGTCCATCCGATCTGATCAGCCACCCGGCAGCGGGGCGCGACGTACAATACAACGCCGGACAAGACCAGCGCGACGAACGTAATGGCAAGAAAGAGCGCTGTGAAGGCCTTGGTGTGAAAACGCATGATGAGGGTCTCCCGTGCAGGGTTTGCTCAGGGGCAGTGGCGGGAAATGGCGACTCGGAGAGTCGCCCTACTGTAGCACGACTCGCCACAGTAGCACGACTCGCCGAGTCGTGAAGTTGTTTAGCTCACGTTTCCCAGCGGCAGCGGCGGGAAATGGCGACTCGGAGAGTCGCCCTACTGTAGCACGACTCGCCACAGTA
>CAYPWB010000047.1:20213-22942 GCA_964414315.1 uncultured Planctomycetaceae bacterium
AGTAGCACGACTCGCCGAGTCGTGAAGTTGTTTAGCTCACGTTTCCCAGCGGCAGTGGCGGGAAATGGCGACTCGGAGAGTCGCCCTACTGTAGCACGACTCGCCACAGTAGCACGACTCGCCGAGTCGTGAAGTTGTTTAGCTCACGTTTCCCAGCGGCAGCGGCGGGAAATGGCGACTCGGAGAGTCGCCCTACTGTAGCACGACTCGCCGAGTCGTGAAAGCTTACGGCGTCTTGCCGTGAACTGCTTCGGCGGCTTCGAACCGCTCCAGGAGCAGGAGGCACACGCCCAGCAGCCGTGCGGCCGCCGCGTCGGGCGCGAGTGCCCAGCGGGCCCGGGCGGTTTCCAGCGCCGCGCGGTAATCGGCCGCGGCAAGCTGCCGCAGTACCTGCGCGTGCAGGCGGCGCTGCTGGTCGTGGACGGCACAGACAAGCGTCAGGTCGCACTTGCAGCGGCGGCACTCAAGCGAGGGGGTCTGCCGCGCGTTGCACGTGGGGCATCGCAGCGCCATTTGCCGCTCGGCCAAGACCGGCTTGACGGCCTCCGGTAGCGTCGCATTCCAAGGCGCCGCGTCGCGGTCGGCCGCTTCCAGTTCGAAGTCGATGCGGCGCCGACGCGCCGCGCCGGCCGACCTGCCCGGCACAGGTCCGGCGCCGGAACCCACCCGGCGTTGAAGTTCCCGCCGCTGCGGCCGTGCGCTGAGCGGATGCGCGGCGCGCGCAAGCCGGCTTGGCCGCCGGCGGCGGCGCCACGCCCCGCGCGGTTGCTTGCCGGGCGCGGCAACGGCAGCCGGTCGCCGACGCGCCGTTTCGCCGGCGGTCCTTCGCAACCCGAGCGGCGTCCGGCGCTTCGCCGCGCCGCGCGGCGGCGCGAGCGTGCGCCGCCGAAGCGGCAGGGCGACCGATCGGCCGGGCCGCCGGGCCGGGATGGAAAGCCGGGGCGTACGCATCGGGTTCAGGCGTCCTGCAGGTAAAACACCAGGTCGTCGAGCGATTCGCGCACCTGGCCGACCCGGCCGACGTCGCGGTTCGCCACGGCCTCCTGAAGCTCGCCGATCAGCTTGCGCATTTCGTCGGCGTCCTCGGCCGTTGCTTCCTGGACCAGACGCCGGGCCTTGGCAATCAGCTCGCCCGCCTCGTCGAACAGCGCCTGGTCGGGGGCGGTCTCGCCGGCCTCGGCCGGGACGCCGCCGCCGGTGATCGAGCGGTCGACGAACGTCTCCGCGTCGGGGTCGCCGAACATGGCCGCCAACTTCGTCTTGGCGTCGGCCTGGCTCTTGGCGCGGAACCGGGTAACGGCGTTGTCGATGCGAAGCTGCTTTTCCAGCCCGCTCTTGCGTTCGACCGCGGTGACGGTCAGGATGCCGTCGAGGTCGAGCTGGAACCGGACCAGAATTTCGTTCCCCTCCTCGGCCTCCTCGTCGAGCCCTTCGAGCAGGAATCCGCCTACCTTCTGGTTGAACCGCACGTCCTCGCTCTCGCCCTGGTACACGTCGATCTCGGCCGCGTCCTGCCCGTCGTGCGCGGTGTAGTAGATTTCCGACCGGGTGGCGGGCAGCGCCGTGTTGCGTTCGATGATGCCCGAGAAGACTTTGTCCGACAGCATGCCGTGCAGGCGGCCGAGCACCTGGACCCCGAGCGTATGCGGGGTGATGTCGACCAGCACGGGCCCGACGTCGACTCCGGCGATGAGCCCGCCCTGCACGGCCGCCCCGAGCGCGACGCACTGGTCCGGGTCGATTTCCGAGTGGAGTTGGTGGTGCAACTGCTCGGCCAGGAGCTGATGTACCAGGGGCGTGCGGGTGCTGCCGCCCACCAGCAGCACGCGGTCGATTTGCCGGGCGCTGAGCTTGGCGTCGTCCAGCGCGGCGTCGACGCAGGAGAGCGTCTTCTTCAGCAGCGGCTCGATCAGCCCTTCGTAATCGAGCCGGTCGACGACCAGGTTCACGTGCAGCGGCTTGCCGTCCTTTTCGGCGATGAACTCCTCGGCAATCGTCGTGAAGGCCTCGAACGAAAGCCGCTTCTTGGCCTCCTCGACCGCTTGGAGCATGCGCGACCGCGCGGTGGGGATTTCGCGCAGGTCCACCCCGTGCTCCTTGGCGAAGGCGTCGCACACGAAGTCGAGCAGGAGTTGGTCGAAGTCGTCGCCGCCAAGGTGGGTATCGCCGTGGCTGGCCAGCACCTCGACCACGCCCTGTTCGATCTGGACGATCGAAACGTCGAACGTGCCGCCGCCGAGGTCGTACACCAGCAGGCGTTCGTTCTGCTCGGTGTGCGGCTCGTACACGAGCGAGGCGGCGGTCGGTTCGTTGATGATGCGCAGGACTTCGAGGCCGGCCATTTCGCCCGCCTGGCGGGTGGCTTGGCGCTGGTTCTCGCCGAAGAAGGCCGGCACGGTAATGACCGCTTTGGTGCACGGCTGCCCGAGCGCCTTGGCCGCGCGGTCCTTCAGCGTGCGAAGGATCATGGCGGAAACCTCCTGCGGCGAATAGCGATTGCCCGCCATCGACACCTCGGTTTCCTCCCCCATGTTCCGCTTGATCGACTTCACCGTGCGTTCGGGGGCCACGAGCGCCTGGTTGCGAGCCTCCTGCCCGACCAGCAGCCGGCCGTCGCCGTCGAGGCCGACCACCGAGGGCAGAATGCCTTGGCCCAACTCGTCGCACAGCACGACGGGCTTGCCGTCCTTGATGACCGACACCACGCTGTTGGTGGTTCCCAGGTCAAT
>CAYPWB010000048.1:0-16750 GCA_964414315.1 uncultured Planctomycetaceae bacterium
CCCGTGAGCTTCAGCGCATTCACTGCTAGCATTTGGCAAGATTACGATCAAAGCCCGCAAGGGGCAACGCCGTCGGCGGCCGAGGACCGCTCGCCTACTTCGGCAAAACGACATCGTCCAGCAGATATTTGCGCAGCGACTTCACCACCATGTGGAACGCTTCACGGTCGACCGGCTTGGTCATGTAGCTTTCCACGAACAGTTGTTCCTCCTGGAGCACGTCGCGATGGGCGAGCGAGGCCGTCAGTACGACCACCGGAATGCGGCGCAAATCTCGCTCGGCGCGAAGCTCGGAAAGGACCTCGCGGCCGTCTTTCTTCGGCAGGTTGAGATCGAGCAGGATGAGGTCGGGCCGGGGTGCGCGGGCGTACCGCCCCTGGCGGTGGAGGAACTCCAGGGCCTCCTCGCCGTCGCGAACCAGCGAAACTCGGCAAGGCACTTCGCCTGCCCGCAGTGTTTCGATGGTCAGGCCGGCATCGTCGAGGTCGTCTTCGACCAGGAGGATTTCCATGGGACGGCCCACCGTGTTGGGGCTCCGCATTGGTCCGTCAGTATGGATCATCGGAAGAATCCTCCCGTAAACCAAGGGCACGACAAGTTGCCGCCATTGCATTCACTACATGAAGTGTATCCTCCGGCCGGCGATATTCCAGGGCCCGCGCCCGCCGGAGGCGAAGTTTCGCCCCCTGAAAGCGGGCTTGCCGGCTCATTTATTGACTGCTATAATTGTGAAAAATATGGCCCCCATTTGTCATCTTCCGTCCGCACCGGGCTTCGCCGGGCATGGAACCGGCCCCTGGTGAAGGCGGTTGCACGATGAGCGATTAACTATGGCTGTCTCCAGCTCCAAGCGTTTGTCGACCCGTCGGCTCGATACCTCCCAGGCGGAGCCGATGCAAATTCTAATCGCGGAGCATCGCATTACCGAGCAGGCCCTGAATTGCCTCGAACGGATGGCCGAGCGTTGGACGGGACCGGGGCACGGCGAGTCGCTCGACGGTCGGGCGATTCGAGCGATGCTCGACTTCTTCCAGACCTTTGTGGAGGAATGGCATTTCCGCCGGGAGGAGGCGTACTTCGCAGCGAGCGGCGTGCAGATGGAAAGCCTTGAAATCCACGACGGCGGCGATTGCACCTTCCACGACCACCAGCGCTCCTCGAAGCACCTGCGCGGCATTGAGGAGGCCGTCGAGACGATTGCCGCGCGAATCGCCGAGGCCCCTCCCGCATCGACGAATTCGAGGCGCCGCGTCGCTTCGGGGCCGTCGGGCGAACTCATCGCCGCGTACCGGAAGTTTGGGGAACACGCCCGAGCCTATTCCGATATTCTATTGCGGCACATCGAGAATGAAGAGGACTTCATCTACCCGTTCCTCGAACGCCGCCTGACGCCTGCCGGGAAGCAGGCAGCGGCGGCGGCCTTCCGCCGGACCTCGGAGGAGGCGACCGACGTGGAGCGGCTGGAGGCGTGTTTGGCGGTAGCGGAATCGTTGGCCGAGCGGTTTCGGGTGTCGGCCGGGAGTTGCGGCTAATTCGCCGATTCCTCCTGCGCCACCCATCTTCTCGTGTTGAGCAGCCGCAGGGCCCCGCTTTTTCCGCAAGGCTTGCCTTTCTTACTCAACTGGCACGGCCGTCACGTCCGATACTATCGTCACAGCCAGTACGGGCCACTCGGCACGCGAGGGTCCGCAAGCCTTGCACGTGGAAACCTTATCCGGATTGAAAACATGTTGCCAAACCGTACACGCTCGTTGTTGTTGGTCGGATTCCTGGTGTTCGCGGCGGCCTTGCCCGCCTTCGCAGACATTCGGGACCTGCAATTCTTCGCCCCGGCCGATGTCAGTCCTTACGGCAATGGGCCCCAACCGCCCGAAGGATTCTTCTTCACCTTCGACCAGATGTACTGGCACATCAATCGGCCGGCCGTGCAACCCATCGGCCGGCCGGGCGGCACGCGCGAAGTGTGGTTCGGGCCGGATGCCGGCGACTTCTTCGTGCAGACGAACACCCACGACACCAGCTTGCTGCGGTCGGCCGAGTTGTCGGGCAGCCAACGGTTCGAGGTGGGGCGCATCCTCGACCGCTGGGGCTGGTTCGTCAGCACGTACAACCTGCGTCCCCAGCACCAGGAGTTGACGTTCCGGAACGTCGGCGTGGTGTTCGAGGACCCCGAGTACCAGGTGGGCGCCGACCCGCCGCGGCGCTTCCTGCAGGGACGCTACGAACTCGACACCGACCCGGTTACCTACAGCGGTCTGCTCAACCTGCCGGTGCTCTTCGACACGATGACGGTAACCAACCGCGTCGAGCACTGGAACGTGGAATTGAACATGATGTACCGCACGCGACAACTCCACCAGGGCGGGTTCTTCGAGTTCTTCGCCGGGGCCCGCTACCTCGAGTTCGACGACCAGTTCATGGTCAACGGCTTCAGCCCACTGCCCGAGCCCGACGACACCGATGATGGCGATGATGGCGATGACGGCGATGATGGTGACGACACCAACGGAACCACCGACGTGGAGCACCCGCTGCTGGGCATCCTGGACGACAGCATTTGGGACACCAAGGCGGACAACCACGTGATCGGTCCGCAAATCGGGCTGCGATGGTTCCGGCAGACGGGCCGGTGGCGCCTCTCCGGCGAAGGTCGGTTCTTCGCCGGTATCAACAACCAGAGCATTACCCAGTATGGCGTGCTCGGTTCCGAATTGGACCCGAGCGAGGTCGTGTCCGGCCGGCCCGAGGCGGTCAGTGCCCAAGGGTTCAGCCACCGCGCCACCGCGATCGAGTTCAGTCCCGCCTGGGAAGTGCGGGCCAACCTCCACTACCAGTTCACGCGAGCCATCTCGTTCAAAGTCGGTTGGACCGGCTTCTGGATGGACTCGGTGGCCCGGGCTTCCAGCATGGTCGACTACGAGGTGAACAACCTGAGCAACGCCAGCATGGGAATCAACATGGCCAACAACCGGCAGGCCGTGTTCATGCACGGCATAAACATCGGTGTCGAGGTGAACCGATAGCCGGCGCCCGCCGGCGCCGGGCCGCTTGCGGCCTCATTCGAAATCCTTCAGGCCCCGCTTGTCACGCGGGGCCTTTTTTTTGGCTTCGGCTTTCGCAACTCACCCAACTCGGCCTCCAGGCGGTGCCGCAGCGGGCTTTCCGGCCGGAGCTCTTCGAGCAGGGTTTCCGCCCGGGCAAAGGTCTCGTCGTCGGCATCGCCGCCACGGAACAATCGTCGCCAGGTTCGAGCAACCTCGTTTTCAGTCAGCAAACTTCACCTCTTGGCCATCGGGGAAAGGGACTCAGGACGTATCTTCTCCAACGCATCCGCCATCACGTCGATCGTGCGGCGGATTTGCGCTTCGGTGTGCAGCGTGGTGATGAAGAATCGCAGCCGGGCGGCCGACTCTTCCACGGCCGGGTGCAGGATGGGCAGGACGTTGATTCCCTCCTTCAGCAGGGCGTCGGAAAGCTGGAGGCAGTGCACCGAACTGCCCAGGATGACCGGAATGACCGGCGTCGCCTCGCTGCTGCCCGTGTCCAGCCCCCGCTCCTTCGCCAACCGCAGGAACAGGGCCGAGTTCTCCTGCAATCGCGTCACGCGTTCGGGCTCGGCTTCCAGCAGCCGGAGCGACGCCAGGGCCGCCGCGGCGACCGGCGGGGCTATGGCCGCCGAGAAAACGAAGCCGGGAGTGGTATACTTGAGATATTCGATCAGGGCCGCGCTGCCGGCGATGTACCCTCCGCCGGAGCCCAGCGCCTTGCTGAGCGTGCCCATCCAAATGGCGACGTCGTCGCGCGACACGCCGCCGCAGTGCTCGGCAATGCCTCGCCCAGTGGCCCCGAGCGTGCCGATCGAATGCGCCTCGTCGATCATCAGCAGGGCCTTGTGCCGCTTGGCCGTCTCGACGAACCGAGGCAGGTCGGGTGTATCGCCGTCCATGCTGTACACGCCTTCGATGGCAATCAGCACACGGCGGTAGTCGCGCCGGTACTCGCGCAGCAGTTCGTCGGCCGCCTGCCAGTCGTTGTGGGGGAAGGGGCGCCGCCGGGCACCGGAAAGGATGCACCCCTGCACGATGCTGTTGTGCGCCAGCCCGTCGTGGAGTATCAGGTCACCCGGCCCGAACAAGTGCCCGATGACCGTTTCGTTCGTGGCATGACCGCCGAACAGGCACAAGGCCGCCTCGGTGCCGAGGAAGGCGGCAAGCTCCTGCTCCAACTCGCCGTGGAGCACCTTTTCGCCGCCCACCAGCCGGCTGGCCGACGCACTGGAGCCGTAGAGGTCGACGGCCTCCTTGACGGCCTCGGTCACGCACGGATCGCCCGACATGCACAAGTAGTTGTAGCTGGCGAAGTTCACCAGTTCGCGTCCACCCAGGCGGGTGACGTGGGTGGTTGCCCCTTCGAGCGGGTTGAAGAACGGGTTGCGCAGCCCGGAGAACTCGAGCATGCCGAGGCTTTGCTTCAGCCGTGCGTACTCCGGGAACTGATCGATGCAGTAGTGTTCGGGGGGCACTTCGGGTTGGGCGGCGCCGGGCTTCGACTTCTCCCGCGGCTGCGTGCCCAGGTACTTCTCGACCGCGGCGATCACGTCGTGGGCCGTTTCCAGGTCGGGCAGGACGTCCTCAGGGAACCGGCCGCCGAATCGTTCTTCCAGCCCGGCGAGGATTTCCATCCGTTCGAGCGAGTCGAGCCCCGTCTCCACGATGGGCGCGTCGAGCGTCAGGCCGGCGACGCGCTCTTTCCCAACGCGGCGGATTTCCTCGACGACCACCTCGGTCACCTTCTTTCGCGCGGCCACGCCCCGGTCGGTGGTCAGATGGAGGTCGTCGGTGTCGGCGGCTGCTTTGGCTGCGGCGGCATCCTTCTCGGCGGCGCGCACCACGCGGCCCACGGCCTCGCCGTGCGCCTCTTCCGCCCGCCATTCGCCCACCACGTCGAGCGTGCGCTTCAGGTAGCCCTCGCGGCAGGCGTGGCGCTGAATCTTGTTGCTCGACGTTTTCGGCACGCTCCCTGCCTTGATGAGCACGATGACGTCGAGGCTCAACTCGTGCTCGGCGGCCACGGCGCGGTGGATACGCTCGCAAATCGAATCGAGGTCGGCCGTTTTGCGCCGTTCCACCTCGTGGACGACCACGAGCTTCTCGCGGCCCTTCTCTTCGACGGTGAACGCGGCGCCCGAGTCGGGCCGCAGCCGCGGATGCGCCTCCTGAACAGTGCGTTCAATATCCTGCGGATAATGGTTCACGCCGCGGAAGATGATCAAGTCCTTCAACCGCCCGGTGACGAACAACTCGCCTTCGAGCAGGAAGCCCAGATCGCCGGTGCGGAGGAAGGGCCCTTCGCCTGTATCCTTCAGCGTCGCCTGGAACGTGGCCTTCGTGATCTCGGGGCGGCGCCAGTAGCCCATCGCCACGCTGGGGCCGTGGACCCAGATTTCGCCGATCTGACCCGGAGGGCATCGAGTGAGCGTGTGGGGATCGGCAATGACGATTTGCTGGTCGGGCAGATTCTGGCCGCAACCGACCAGGGCCCGCACGCCCTCGTCGTCCGGTTCGGCGTCGACCACCCGACCCGACACCAGCGACCGGGCTTCAAACGTCCGAATGACCGGCGGTTGGCTGGCAAACCCGCCGGAGACGATGAGCGTCGCCTCGGCCAGCCCGAAGCACGGGTAGAACGCTTCGCGCCGGAACCCGCACGGACCGAACACCTCGCAGAACTGGTCGATCGTCTCGGCTCGGACCGGCTCGGCGCCGTTGAAGGCGACCTCCCAGCTACTCAAGTCGAGTGTTTCGCGTTGCTCGGGCGTGATCTTTCGGATGCACAAGTCGTAAGCGAAGTTGGGGCCCCCGCTCGTCGTCCCCTGGAAACGCGTGATGGCCGAGAGCCACCGATAGGGCTTCTGCAGGAAGCTCATCGGCGACATGAGCACGTTCGGCCTGCCTAAGTAAAGCGGCTGCAAAATGCCGCCGATCAGCCCCATGTCGTGGTAGCTGGGCAGCCAGAACACGCCATTCTTGCTGCGGGTATGCTCGAACCCGTGCGCAATCAGCGCCGAGTTGTGCACCAGGTTGGCATGCGTGAGCATGACCCCCTTGGGCGTACCCGTCGAGCCGGAGGTGTACTGGAGAAACGCCAGCGTATCGCCGTGGACCTCGGGCGGGTCCCACTGGTCCTCCATGCCGGGGGGCACGTGGCAGGTGGCCAGCCAGGTCAGTTCCTTCAGGTGCGGCGTCTCGTCGATCAGCGGTTCGACCCGGTTGAGCACCGTGTCGGTCGTCAGGGCGACCTTGGCCTCGGCGTCGTCGGCAATGGCCTGGATTCGGGTCAGGGAGCGGTTTCGCCGGGGGGGGTAGACGGGCACGGCCACCACGCCGGCGTACAGGCAGCCGAAAAAGGCGGCAATGAACTCCAGGCCCGCCGGATACAGCAGCAAGGCCCGCTCGCCCTCCAGCCCCCATTCCTGCATCCAGGCGGCAATGGCCCGCGCCTGACGGTCCAACTCCTTGTACGTGAACTCGACCTGTTCGAACTCGCCGTCGACCAGGTAGACGAACGCGGTATCGTCGGGTTGGCACCGCGCGCGATGGCGTAGGAGCTGTACGAGCGTGGACGGGCCAAAGAAAGTGCCGGGTAGGTGATCCTGATGCACGACGGTTGAAACTCCCCGCTGGACGGAACCGCCGGTAGCCGAACCGATCTCCTTCTCAACGGGTACCGGACAAATTACCAATTCACGGCAGTCTACCAGAGAATGGCACCCGATGCAAACGGGACATTCCCCCTGAAACATCTCGGATACCGGACCGCCCTGGCCGGAACAAAACCGCGCGATCCGGCAAACCCTCACCGCTCCGCCCAGTTGGTCCAATCGGCACAACCGGAGGCATGCGCCCACCCTGGGGTGGTCGACCGCAGCCCGTACGACCCATCCCCGTGGGACAAGCTTCCAGCTTGTCATACGGAAGTGCCCGGAATTGAAGTGGCCCGGCCGGACGGTTTGCATCTGAAAGTCGACAAGCTGGAAGCTCCTCCCACGGGGACGGAATGCAAGCCATCGGCCGAACGGCAGCGTTCTGCCTGAAAAGGCGGACGGCACGACGGAGCGTGCCTGCTACTTTTAGCGGTAGAAACCCGTTCTTGCGAACCGCGCCTTCAGGAACCTACAATAATGGGCTCTTCCCTTCCACTCATGTTCACCGGCGCAAGAAGGCATTTTCATGAACGACCCGACCGGGCGTGCCCCTTCGCGGCGCGGTTTTTTTCGGCACGCGGGCTGGGGCGCGGCCGCCGTCGCGGCGGGCGCGGCGCCCCTTGCCGCGGCGGAGCAAGCGCAACTTCAGGGGGCGGGGCTGCGGTCGATCCAGGACTTCGGCGTTTCGCCCTCCAACGACGCCGCAGTGAACGCGAAGCATCTGCAAGCGGCCGTCGATTGGGCCGCGACGCGCGGGGCGGCGCTGTTCGTCGAGCCGACGGCCGAGCCGTATCGGGTGGACGGAGGCGTCGTACTCCGGCAGAACGCCTCGCTGCTGGGCGTGCACGGTCCGGTGGGCCGCGGCACGCGCCATCCCGACAAGCCCCAGCCGGTCGGCAGTGTGTTCGCTATCGACGACGAGGACCACCCCTTCCTGACCGTCGAAACGGCCACGCAAGTGCGAGGCGTCCAGTTCTGGTATCCGCGTCAGCCGGCCGCCGACGGCGACGCGGTCCTCGACTACCCGCCCACCATCCAGGTGTCGCAAGTCCGCAGGGCCCATGGCGTCACGCTTGCGTGCCTCACGTTCTACGGCGAAACCATGGCCATGGACTTTCGCGCCCCGCCCGACCGGCCGTGCGAGCAGATTCTCATCGAGCATTGCTACGGCTATCCGCTGGGCGGCACGTTCATCGCCATCGACCACTGTTACGACGTCCCCCGCATCCTCCACTGCCACGTCAACCCGGCCAATCGGCGGTTCCTCGACGGTGGACACGGGCGCGGCGTGATCGACGCGGTGATGGATCAGCGGACCTTCTGCTACGTGATCGACCACACCGACAACGCGCAGTTGATCGACCTGTTCACGTTCGGCACGTGGGGCGGCGTTTGGCTGGGACCCGCCACCTACGGCCAACTGACGAACTTCAATCTCGACTGCGTCGCGGTGGGAATCCATAAACTGGGCGATAGCGCGTTCAACCGCAACTGGCAAATCAGCCAAGGCTCGATCATCGCCAACGCCGGCGCCCCGCGGAAGGACATCCATCCGATCATCGTCGAAGGCCGGGGCCATACGGCCCTGACCAATGTCGAGAGCTTTTCCGGGCCGAACCGGGCCTTGACCACGGTCGGCCAGTCGCAGGATTTTCTGCTGGTGCGCGGCGACGAACCGTTGACCGTAAGCCTCCTGGCCTGCCGCATGCGCAACTATGCGGCCGAGGAGCCGGTCACCGCCGAGAATCCGCTGGCCCTGGTCCAAGCCGTCGCCTGCGTCGACCACCTCGAGCGGCCCTACAACAAGACGGTCGAGCCGCGGCACCGTTGAAGGGGGTGCAGGACGCACCTTGCGTTCGTGCCAGGTGGGGTGGAGTGCCAACGGGCAGTCGCCGTCCTGAGTGTGCCACTGGCTCGGCCAGTGCCAAAGGGGGAGTGGACATCGGCCTGTCAAGGAACCGACCGTCCGCGCCTTCGGAGCCGGCCAACACAAAGGGGCTCAACGTGCCTCAGGCACTGGCAAAGCCGGTGGCACACACCAGGCAATGGCACCGGACAAAGTGCATCGTGCATCCCGTTGAAGGGTCGGTCGGGCAACGATCTTGCGTTCCGCGGGCCGGCCGATCTATAATGGATCGGTCGTACCGGCAACGACTCGCCCCAAGCGTCTGCCGCTCGGCATGCTGCGCCCGGTCGGCGCCGTGCCCTTTCCAACTCGAGCAAGCCCCTCAGGAGAGCATCCATGACCGTACCCACCCGGAACAACCCCTCGCGTCGCGACTTTCTCAAGCAAACCGGGCGTGCGGCGGCGGCAACCGCCGTGGCGGCCGGCGCGGTGCCGCACGTGCACGCTGCCGAAAACAATACGATCCAGGTGGTCTTGATCGGCTGCGGCGGCCGGGGAACGGGTGCGACGGCCAACGCGCTTTCGGTCAAGCGCGGTCCCGTGAAACTCGTGGCCATGGCCGACGTATTCGAGAACCGCCTGCGCGGAAGCTACGAGCGGCTGAGCAAGCAGTTCGCCGACCAGGTGGACGTGCCCGAGGAACGGCGCTTCGTGGGGTTCGACGCCTATCGGAAGGCCATGGATTGCCTGAACCCGGGCGACGTGATCATCTCGGCCACGCCTCCGGCGTTCCGCCACATCCATTTCGAGTACGCCATCGCCAAGGGGCTGAACGTGTTCATGGAGAAGCCCGTCACGGTCGACGGCCCCACGACGCGCAAAATGTACGAACTGGCGAAGAAGGCCGACGAGAAGAACCTGAAGGTGGGCGTGGGCCTGATGGTGCGCCACTGCCGCGGACGGCGGGAACTGTACGATCGGATTCGCAACGGCGAGATCGGCCGGATCGTCGCGATGCGCGGGTATCGCATGAGCGGCGGCGGGGGTTTCTGCGGCCCCCCACCGGAAGACGAGAGCGAGTTGTTGTACCAGATCCGCCGTTTCCACAGCTTCCTTTGGGCGTCGGGCGGGGTGTACAGCGATTACTACATCCATCAGATCGACGAACTCTCCTGGATGAAGGACGACTGGCCCGTGAAGGCCCACGCCCTGGGCGGCCGCCACTACCGGGGCAATTACGTCGACCAGAACTTCGACACTTATTCCATCGAGTACACCTACCCGGACGGGACCAAACTGTTCTACTACGGCCGCCAAATGCCCGGCTGCCACAACGAGTTCGCCAGCTACGTTCACGGCGCGACGGGGACGGCCATCGTATCGACTTCCGCGCACACGCCGGGCCGGGTGCGCACGTTCTCCGATCAGAACTTCTCGTCGGACAAGCAAATTTGGGCCTTCCCGCAGCCCGAGCCGAACCCCTATCAGATGGAATGGGAGGACCTGATCGACGCGATCCGCGACGACACGCCGATGAACGAAGCCGAGCGCGGCGCCCGGGCGAGCCTGGTCGCGTCGATGGGCCGAATGGCCGCCCACACGGGCCGGATCGTCACGTACGAGGAGATCCTCAACTGCGAGCACGAGTTCGCGCCCGACGTGCCCAACTTCACCGTCGACTCGCCCGCCCCCGTGCAGTTGAAAGACGGGCAATACCCTTACCCCATGCCGGGCATCATTACGAACCAGGAATACCCGACGTAAGTGTCCGTCGTGCGCATATGGCGGAGAAAACTGCCCGCGCCGCCAACTTGTAAGCAGCTATCATGTTGCCCACTCAATCGGAAATCGCCGCAAATACCTGGCGCCGATACGTGATGGCCCTGGACGAAGTGACCGACCGGCTGGAGAGAATTTGCGGGGCGCTTCGCAGCGCGGGCGTTCCGTATGCGCTGGTGGGCGGGCAGGCCGTCGCACTGTGGGTCGCCACCGTCGACCCGGCCGCCGTGCGGACGACCAAGGACGTCGACCTGCTGTTGGCCCGGGCCGACCTGCCACGCGCCCGCGCCGCGGCCCGCGACGCCGGATTCGATTACTTCGAGGTGCTTGGCGTGGGCATGTTCCTGGATCGCGGGAATCCCAACCCGCGCGCGGCGGTGCATTTGCTTTGGGCGGGCGAAAAGGTCCGGCCGGAGTACGAGTTCCCTTCGCCTATGGTGGAGCGGCGCGAGTCACCCTCGGAAGGGTTCGACGTGGTTTCGCTTGACGACCTGGTGCGGATGAAACTCCAGTCGAACCGCGATCAGGATCGGGTGCACCTGCGCGACATGATCGACCTGGGGCTCGTCGACCGCGCCCTGCACGACCGGCTCCCGCCGCCGCTGGCCGCCCGGCTCGACCCCCTGCTGGCCGAAGCGGGCCGATAGCTGCGGCCCGGTTGGTGCCCCTGCCTGCCTCAACCCGCGCCGAGGGAATTGTTGATGCCGAGCGTCCAGAGAGTGAGGGCCACAACGCCGGCGGCCATGATCGTTGCCGCCACCGTCCAGATCTTCGCCCACTGAAACTTGCCGTCGGCCGAGAAACGGTCCATCACCGCGCCGGCAACCAGGGTGAAAAGGAACAGTCCCAATCCCGTTGTCGCGGCGAAGACCAAAGCCTGGACCGAAGCGCGAATTGCTTCCGGAGCGAGTTCGTTGGCATAGATTTGTCCGACGATAATGAACAGCACGTAGGCAATGCCGTGCAAAGGCTGCGCGGCCACAATGAGCACGGGCGGTTTCCCCACGATGTAGGCGCCGTACATGATCAGCCAAGCCAGGGCGCCGACAATGAGCGTGGGCCGGTGACCGATTTGCGTAATCAGCAGGCCCATCAACACGACGGTTGCCACGGCCTGCGCCACCTGGGCCAGCGCCATGGCGCCGGGGACGTACTTGCTGGGCACTCCCATGCCTTGCATGAACGGGGCCGTGCCGAGGAAATAGAACTGCATGAGCCCCGCCACGACGAGCGAAATCGTCAGGAACAAGAGGAAGTTCAAATCGCCCAGCATGGCGAACCCTTCCACAAAGGCCTGCAGGACGGGTGCGCCTTCCACCTCGGCGGGCGGAGTGAAGGGTACGACGAAGAAACAGGATGCGCCCATGACGGCAGCCAGGATAGCCGCCAGGTACATGCAATCGCGGCCGTCGTTCTCGCCGACGACCTGCCGCCAGCCCGTCAGGATGTAACCCGAAATGGCCCATGCGATCGGCGCCCAAAGGAAGATGGCGCCCGACGCCGCCCCCACCTCTTCGGGCTGGAATGTCAGCCCCAATTGGGCGAACATGACCGAGTTCACTAGCGGCAGCGTGGCCGCGTAACAGGCCGAGAAACCCAGCATGCTCAAAAACAGCGGCCAGAACTTCGTCTGCCGCACGGCCACGAACATCAGCACCGCGCCGAGCAGGTGGGCGGTGCCAAGGAGATAGTCGGCCGGAATGTAGCGGTCGGCCAGCGGACCGGCCACCAAAGGCGTGAAGATGCAGGCCAGGGGCAGGGTCGAGTACACCCAGCCGGTCTGCTTGCCCGAAAACCCCAGCGGGCCGAGCATCCGCGCGGCCAGCACCGGGGCCCAGGCTCCCCAGATGGCGAACTGGAGGAACATCATGGTGCTAAGCTGGAAGAACAGCACTGGATGATCGAACGCCCAACCCATTGGAACCCTCCTCGTAGTAACCTTGGAAACCCAGTCCACTCCGGCATCGCGGCGCCAAGCCTGCTCCGGCAGTCCCGAGCATTAGACCATCCGCGTTCGAAATTGCAACCCGCCTCGGCCGCGTAGCGGCGAAACGAGCGTTTGAGTAGAATAGACACGAGTGTTGTAAACCGATAGGCGACCGGGGGCCGTGAAGCCCCTGTTCCTGGCCCAACCTACACAGTCGGGCGTTCCCCGCGCCGTAACCGTTCGCGGGGGGGACTGTCCCAATTTTCGCGGCACAAAGGGCGATCTTGCCCAATCATCCACCGTTTCCGCCGCGAAAATGGGACTGTCCCCTTCGAATGTAGCAGAGAAGACTCCCGCGCCGTCGGCGACTAGCAACATACCACACCCGGAGACTTTCCCATGAGACACGCCGACCATGCCAGAAAAATGCTCGCGGTATTTTCGTTTTGGCTGCCTGCCCTCCTTGGGGTGGTGATGTGCGCGGCTCCCGCGCCGGGCCGGCAGCTTCAACTCGAGTCGGACTCGCAACGGGCGACGGTCGTCGCCAACCGGCAGCCGGTGCTCGTGTACCGATTCGGCGACGTGCCGGCCAAACCGTACGTCCAGGAACTCTACACGCCCGGCGGGCTGAACGTGCTGCGCGACGCGCCGCACGATCACCTCCATCACCACGGGCTGATGTTCGCCGTGAGCGTCGACGGCGTGAGCTTCTGGACCGAGGGGGCGGGAAACGGCCGCCAGCAGCACGTGGGGTTTGAAACCCAGCGGGCGGAAAGCCGCAACGGCCGCAGCCGCGCCGTGCTGGCCCAATCGCTCCGCTGGCTCGGCCCCCAGGGCGGCGAACCCCTGCTGCGCGAATCGCGGGTTATCGCCCTGCACCTTGCCGACGACCTGCCCGCCACGCTCCTCACCTGGGAAACCCGGCTCACGGCTCCCGAGGATCAGAAGCGGGTGTTGGGCGGTTCGCACTATTACGGGCTGGGCATCCGGTTCGCCGAGGCGATGGACCGCGACGGCAAGCTACTGAACCCGACCGGCGAGGAGGGCGAAGCGGTACGCGGCACGGAGCGGCTGGTCGGCGCGAAGTGGGTGGCCTATACGGCGGCCGTCGACGGAAAGCCGGTGACCGTCGCCCTGTTCGACCATCCCGAGAACCCGCGGCACCCGGCCCGCATGTTTACCATGACCGCGCCGTTCGCGTACCTGTCGGCCACGATGAACCTTTGGAAGGAGCCGCTTACGCTGGAGCCGGGCGCGGCGCTGCGGCTGCGTTACGCCGTCGCCGCCGCCGACGGCCGCCTGACCGCCGAGGGGATCGAACAGCTTTACCAGCAGTGGCTGCGGCGCGGCCGGCCGGCCGCCGACGCGGAACCCCAGCCGTAGGATGGGTGGTTCCGGATGTCTCGGCATCCGGGTTCACCCACGCGACCCAGCAAGGCCGGACAAGAGAACCAGGGACATGCTGCCATGCCGAAATTTGCCGTCATCCTGCCCGCCGCGGGCAAGAGCCGCCGGTTCAAGGATGCCCATTACCGCAAGCCGTTCGCGCCGCTGGCCGGCCGGGCCGTGTGGCTGCATTCGGCCGAGCGGTTCCTCAACCGCAGCGACGTGGTGCAGCTCATTCTGGTCATTTCGGCCGAGGACCGCGACGATTTCTTCTTCAAGTTCGGCTCGAATGTGGCCATTTTGGGTATCGACGTGGTGGACGGGGGACGCGAGCGGGCCGATTCGATCGAAGCGGCGCTCGAGAAACTGAAGCCGGAAGCCGAGTTCGTGTGCATCCACGACGCCGCCCGGCCCTGCCTGGCCGACGCGTGGATCGACCGCATCTTCGAGGCCGCCGAGAAGGCCGGCGCGGCCATTTTCGCCGTTCCCGTGGCAGGTACGCTCAAGCGCGTGGCCGAGAACCACCGAATTACGGAAACGGTATCGCGAGAGGGCCTTTGGGAGGCCCAAACGCCGCAGGTGTTCCGCCGCGCGTTGATCGAAGAGGCGTACGCGCGGCGCGGCGGCTTCAACGCCACCGACGACGCGCAACTCGTCGAGCGGCTCGGCAAGCCGGTGACCGTGGTGCCCGGCTCGCCGGTGAACCTGAAAATCACGACCAAAGAGGACCAACGCCTGGCCGAACAGGCCCTGAAGGCCCTGCCCAAGCCGAAGCTTGCCGGGCCCGCCCACCCTTTCGCCGACGACGACATGTGGCGATAACCGTGGGACAAGCTTCCAGCCGTGGGACAAGCTTCCAGCTTGTCAATAGCGTCAAATGGCAAGCTGGAAGCTTATCCCACGGACGAAGTGACAAGCTGGAAGCTTGTCCCACGGGCCGGCACAACCACCAACCCTTGAATCACAAATGCACGACGTTTTCGCTGAACTCCGCTGGCGCGGACTGATCCACCAATCGACCGACGACGCGGGCCTGCCCGCTTGGCTGCTCGAAACGCCGCGCACCGTGTACGCCGGCTTCGACCCGACCGCCGATAGCCTCCACGTGGGCCACCTGATGGCGCTGATGATCCTCCGCCGGTTCCAGCAGGCGGGGCACCGGCCCATCGCCCTGGTGGGCGGGGCCACCGGCATGATCGGCGACCCCAGCGGAAAGAGCGAGGAGCGGAACCTGCTGTCGGTCGAGCAACTTCGGGCGAACATCGCCGGCATGGAGCCGCAAATGCGCCGGTTCCTCGACTTCGACGGCGCCAACGCCGCCGTCCTGGTCAATAACCACGACTGGATGGGCGAGTTCGGGTATCTGGAGTTCCTGCGCGATATCGGCAAGCACTTTCCGGTCAACGTGATGCTTACGAAGGACTCGGTCCGCAGCCGGCTGGAACGCACCGACGCCGGCCTCAGCTACACCGAGTTCAGCTACATGCTGCTCCAGGCGTACGACTTCGTCCACCTGTTCGACCGGCACGGCTGCGAGCTGCAGGTGGGCGGCAGCGACCAGTGGGGCAATATCACGGCCGGTATCGACCTGGCACGCCGGCTGCGCGGGGCCCAGCTATACGGCATGACCTGCCCCCTGCTCACGAAGAGCGACGGGCAGAAGATGGGCAAGAGCGAGTCGGGCGCGCTGTGGCTCGACGCCGAGAAGACCAGCCCGTACCAGTTCTACCAGTACTGGATCAACCTCGACGACGCCGACGTGCCCGTCTGCCTCCGCTTCTTCACCGACCTCGGCCGGGAGGAGATTGCCGGCGTGCTGGCCGAGCACGAGGCCGACCGCGGCCGGCGCACCGCCCAGCGCCGCCTGGCCGCCGAATTGACCCGCCTGGTGCACGGGCCCGAAGGGCTGGCCATTGCCCAGCGCGCCACGCAAATCTTCTTTGGCGAGGAAATCGGCGATCTGAGCGACGCGCAGCTCCGGGGCATCTTTGCCGACGTACCCAGCCGGGAACTGCCGCGAGGGAAACTCGAAGGCGACGGCCTGCCGTTGGTCGAAGCCCTGGCGGCCGCCGGCCTGGCCAAGAGCAACGGCGAGGCCCGGCGAACGATTACCCAGGGCGGTGCGTACATAAATAACCGCCGCGCGGGCGAACTCGACCGCCGCCTGACGCCCGCCGACCTCGTGGGCGGCTCCACCGTCGTGCTGCGCAGCGGCAAGAAGAAATACGGACTCCTCCGATTCCTGGGAACGGCGTGAAAAAACGATACCGCGTGATCGTCTACCTCCTGCTCGGGGCGCTGGCCGCCGTGGCGCTGGTGCTCCTGGGCGTCTATCGGGCGCTGGTGGCCGTGCCGGAAGAGTATCTGGCCGTCGTCGAGGCCGATCCCGAAGAGCAGCGCCAGGCCAGCGACGAATTGCTGCAGCAGGCGGCGGCCCTGGCGAGCGACTTGCGCCAGCAACGCGACTGGGAGGCGTGGTTCACCGAAGCGCAAATCAACGGCTGGCTGGCCGTCGATTTGCCCGAAAACCATCCCGACGCCCTGCCCGACGACCTGGCCGACCCGCGCGTCGCAATCCGGGAGAAGACCATTTCGCTCTTCTGCCGCATGCGCCGCGGGGGCACGGAAACGGTGCTCACGCTGGTGGTCGAGCCGTACCTGGCCGAGCCGAACGTGCTGGGCCTGCGGTTCCACAAGGTTCGCGCCGGTAGGGTACCGCTGCCCATGGGGCGTATTGTCGAGGAACTGGGGCGGGCCGCGCGGGAACTGGAACTGAAGCTCGCCTGGCAACAGGCCGACGGCGACCCGGTGGCCCTGGTCACCATTCCCTCGATCCTCGACGACGAGGGCCGCACTCTGCACATCGAACGACTCGAAGTGCGCGACGGCGAACTCTACGTCGCCGGCGGCGCCAACGAGCCGTGACGGTTGGAGTTCCTAGGGGACTGTCCCAGTTTTCGCGGCATACGGGGGAATATGCCCAATGAGTCAACCGCTCCGGCCGCGAAAGCGGGACTGTCCCCTTCGCATGGACCTCTTCCTCTTTCTTCCTCTCTCTTCCCTTTGCGTCTTTGCGGCTTCGCGCCTTGGCGTGTAAGTTTAGTGGAAC
>CAYPWB010000048.1:16850-22770 GCA_964414315.1 uncultured Planctomycetaceae bacterium
AATGCAGTACGCCGCATCCACCACGACCTTCGCGATCTCATTCTCCGTCATCTCTCTTCCTTCCTCTTCCCTTTGCGTCTTTGCGGCTTCGCGCCTTGGCGTGTAAGTTTAGTGGAACCCAATTTACACGCCAAGGCGCGAAGCCGCAAAGCCGCCAAGAAAAAGCAGGATTATTGATCCTCGGGCAGGCCGTTCACGACGCGCGAAATGCCGTCTTTGATCAATGGAGAATCGAAGTTGACAAGCAGTCCAAGGCGGGCACCGGTCAGCCGCAAGTAGGTGAGCAGTTGCTTCTTGTGGACCGGATGGACCTTTTCCACGGCCTTCAGTTCCAGTACGACCTTCTCGTCGACCACCACGTCGGCCCGAAACCCCTCCTCGAAGGTGATCGAGTCGTACTTGATCGCGACCGGCTTCTGCCGCTCCGCCCGGAGGCACCTTTTCGCAATTCGTGGACCAGGCACACCTCATACACCGTTTCGTGCAGGCCCGGCCCGAAATGCTTGTGAATGCAGTACGCCGCATCCACCACGACCTTCGCGATCTCATTCTCCGTCATCTCTTTTGCTTCCTTTCTCTTTCTTCCTATTCCTTCCCCTTGCGGCTTCGCGGCTTGGCGGCTTTGCGTGTAAGTTTAGTGGGCTTCGATTACCACGCCGCGTCGCGGAGCATTTCCTTGAGCAACTCCAAGGGCAGGCCCACCACGTTCGACTCGCTCCCTTCGACCACGTGCACCCAGCCCAGCCGGTCCTGGTAGCCGAACGCGCCGGCTTTGCCTGCCCATTGGCCGCCGGCCAGGTACTCGGCCAACTGTTCCGGGCTCAAGGGGTCCATGCGCAGCAGCGTTTGCGCGGTGCGCACGTTGGGCGGGCCGGCCGGGACGGGCTGGAGGCACAGCCCGCTTACAACGCGGTGCTCCCGCCCGCTCAAGGCCAGCAGAATTTCGCGTGCGTGGTCCCGGTCGCGCGGCTTGCCAAGAACGCGGCCTTCGCACTCGACCACCGTATCGCAGCCGAGCACCAGACCGTGGTCGACCCGCCGCGCCACCTCGGCCGCCTTGAGGCGCGCCAAGCGTGCCACCAGCGCCTCGGGCGATTCGCCGGGCAACTCGCGTTCGTCGACGCCGGCCGGCGGCATCACCTCGAACCGGTAGCCCGCCTGCCGCAGCAGCTCCTTACGCCGCGGCGACTGACTGGCGAGTATCAGGCGTGGGGAGGGTTCGACCATGGCATGAACCGAAAGAATGTTCTTGAGAAACAGGGGCCTTACAGCCCCCGCTCGCCGGCATTTGTACAACCCGACAGTATAATGTAAGCTTCCTGCATCCGCCACCTTCCCGAGCGCCCCGCATGCCACGCGACTACCGTCCTCCGAGCCGCCTCGACGTGCTGTACGAGGACAATCACCTGCTGGTGCTCAATAAGCCGGCCATGCTGCCCACCATGGGTACGCCGGCCGGTACGGAAACGCTGCTCACCGCGGCCAAGGCGTACGTGAAGCAGAAGTACCACAAGCCGGGCAACGTGTACCTGGGGGTCGTCAGCCGGCTCGACGCGCCGGTGACCGGCGTGGTGCTGTTCGCCCGCACCTCGAAGGCCGCGCGCCGGCTGACCGAGCAATTCCGCGAGGGCACGGTCGAGAAGACCTACTGGGCCCTGGTCGAAGGGCCCGTCGAACCGGCCGAGGGCGAGTGCGTCGACTGGCTCGCCGCCGACGAGCGGCATCGGCGGATGCGGATCGCCGGGCCCGGGCTGCCGGGCGCCAAGGAGGCCCGCCTCCGCTACCGCCGCCTGCGCCCCGCGAAGGGACGCACGCTGCTCGAAGTGGAGCTGCTCACCGGCCGGAAGCACCAGATTCGGCTGCAACTGGCCCATCGCGGGCTGCCGATCCTGGGCGATCGGAAGTACGGCAGCCCTGTGAAGTTTCCGCGGGGCATCGCGCTGCACGCCCGGAGGCTGGTCGTGCTTCACCCGGTAGGAGGGCAGCTCGTCGAACTAATCGCCCCCCTGCCAGGCTGCTGGCCCCTTGCTGAAAGCTCGGTTCCCGATTAGTGTTTTACAGTAGCACGACTCTCCGAGTCGTGAGTGGCGATTCGGCGTGTCGCCCTACAGTAGCACGACTCTCCGAGTCGTAAGTGGCGACACGGAGTGTCGCCCTACAGTATGGCGGCAACGGGCGTTCCCTGGAGAGACCTCTTCGTGGCTGAGCAAAACTCGGTTTCCGACTTCGAGAAGTGTGCCATCCAAAGCGGCTTGCTCACCGAGCAGGACGTGGCCGAGGCGCGCGCCGGAATCCGGTGGTCGGACGAGCAGAACCCGGCCGACGCGCCCCCCAACGCCAAGCAGCTTGCCGACCGCCTGGTGGAAACCGGCAAGCTGAACTACTGGCAGGCGAAGCAACTGCTCGATGGCCAAACGAAGTTCACCCTCGGCCCGTACCGCATTATCGATTCCATCGGGCAGGGCGGCATGGGTCAGGTGTTCAAGGCCGAGCACAAGGTCCTCGGCCGGGTCGTGGCGATCAAGGTGCTGCCGCGGGCGAAATCGACCCCCGAGGCCGTCAAGAACTTCACCCGCGAAATCCAGGCCCTGGCCAGCCTCGACCACAAGAACCTGGTCGAAGCGGTCGACGCCGGGCACGACGGCAACGTGCATTACCTGGTAACCGAGTACGTGCCCGGCACCGACCTGCACAAAATGGTGCGTCGCCAGGGTCCGCTCGACATGCAAACGGCCGCCCGAATTATCTGCGACGTGGCCGAAGGCCTGCACCACGCCCATCAGCAAGGGCTGATCCATCGCGACGTGAAGCCGGGCAACGTACTGGTGATGCCCGACGGGCACGCGAAGCTTTCCGACCTGGGCTTGGCCGGCCCCGTCGACGCCGACAAGAACACCGACCCTCGGTTCGGCAAGATCGTCGGCACGGCCGACTACATCTCGCCCGACCACATCAAAAGCCCCTGGGACCCCGCGCCGCTTTGGGACATCTACTCGCTGGGCGGCACGCTGTATTATGCGGTCACCGGCAGTGTTCCTTTTCCGGGCGGTTCGACGGCCGACAAGGCGCGGGCACACCAGGAGTTCCGCCCGCTGGACCCCCGCCGGCTGAACCCGGCGCTGAGCAACGATTTCGTCGACGTGTTGGCCGACATGATGGCGAAGGACCCGGCGCAGCGGGTTCCCTCGGCGCGCGAGGTGATCCGCCGGCTGGCGCCTTGGGCGACGGGCCCGTGGTCGGTACCGACGCCGGCGGTTCGGCCCCCGCTGGCCCCGCCGCCGGTGCGCGTGCCGGGTCTGCCCGATATCGCCGAAAGCGACGACGACAGCCCGAGCCAGGTCGTGCCGATTACCGAGTCGCCCGTCGCCCTGGTGTCGGTCCTCCTTTGGGGCGTCGTACCGGCACTGCTCTTGCTCGTCATCCTGCTAAGCTGGCTGCTCATGCGCGGCGGGTAGGCGCGCGGAACGCGTCGCGCCGAACTCTCCGCGGCGGGCGTCAGCAAGGCGCCGGCTGCGGCGCGCCGTGGGCCAGAATCCAGTCAGCGGCGGCGCGGACGTCGGGCACGACGATTTCGTGACCGCGCAGCTCGCCGAGGTGTTTTCGCCCGTGGCCCGTGCACACGTAAACGCCCCGCGCGCCGGCCCGCTCGGCAAGCTCGACGTCGTGCGGATGATCGCCCACGGCGAAGGAATCTCGCAGGCTCAGGCGGAACTGCTTCGCGGCCTGGTGGAGGAAATGCGGGTTCGGCTTGATGCACGCGCAGCCGTCGGCGCGCGTGTGCGGGCAAACATAGACCGCGGCAATTTCGATTCCCTCCCCCGCCAACCGGCCCACCACGTGCGCGTTCACCCGCGCCGCGTCGTCCATGGTAATCGCCCCTTGCGCCACGCCGGACTGGTTCGTCACGATGAAGAACAAGTAACGATCTTGCAGCCGGCGAAGGGCGTCGATCGTCTCGGGGAAGAAGACGGCCTCGGCCGGGTCGGCCAGGTGCCCCCGGTCCTCGATGAGCGTGCCGTCCCGGTCCCAGAAGATCGCCGGGCGCAGCGGTTCCGTATCGTGTGTGGACGCCGGTTGGTGAGGGTGCATTGCAGGGTCCTGGGTTCTTCCGTGGCGTAAGCTTCCAGCTTGCGATTGACAAGCAGGATGCTTGTCCCACGGGTCGACGGATGCTTATCCCACGGGGTCAGGTGGCGAAATCGACGCTGGGCAGGAGCGATTCGTAATCGGTCGTGTCGCCGCCGTCCATGCAGCATTCGATGACGCGCTGCCCGAGCGTGTCGAGCCCTTGCTGGAGGAAGCCGCGCAGCTCCCGCAGGAAGAACTCGCGGAGGATGTCGGCGCCCTGGTCGTATCCTTCCGGGCCCACTTCCGACTGCTCCTCGACCCGCAGGTACCACGTGGGCAGAATGGTCCCCTCGACCTGCATGGTTTGGAGCGTGTAGCCCAGCAGGTTGCAGCGGGCCGGCTGGAGCTTGCCGGCCGGGAACTTGGCAATGCCGCGGCGGCCGAGGTACTCCCGCGCGATCCATTCCGGCATGAAGCCGACGCGCCACGCCCCGACGTGCTGGTTCGGCGTCAGGCAGTAGCGCACCTTGGGCGTCTGCTGGATTTGCCGCAGGAGCAGGTTGGCGTGGTCGACCATCCGCCCGGTGGCGAACGGCCAGTAGGAGCCGACGCCCTCGCTGGTCAGGCCGACGCTTTCGGTAATGCTCGGGTTGGCGTGCCCGCGGGGGGCCACCAGCCGCCACAGCCACGCCAGCGCCGGGGGCAGAATGTGCAAATAGCCGATGATTCCGTACGTCGGATGCTTCGCCGTGCACGGCGGCGTGCGCACGCCGAAGTTCCGCACCATCACCTCCACCGTGTCCTGCACCGCGTTGGGGACGAACCGGCGGGGCAGGATGACGCGTGGGTTCGGGCAGGGCACGCCCGGCTTGTCTTCGGTGTGCTCCCAAATGAGGCACGTCGAGTCCGGCGTCCCTTGCAGGTTCAGGAAGATCAGCGGCGCCGGGGGATGGACGGTCAGTTCCTCGATATGCGGGTCGGTGCCGTAGTGCCGGATGTGGTCGAGGCGGACGAACCAGGCCTGCTCGGCGTCGTACGCCCGCAGGTAGCCCGCCCGGTTCTGCACCTCCGGATGGCACATGGCCATGTCGTCGGTCACCGGCCACAGGGCGCACGCCTGGTTGAGCACCAGCCGGCGCTCCTCGCCGTTGACCACGTTCTTACCCAGCAGCAAACGTCCGTCCTCCTGCCGATGGACGTATTCGAGCATTTCGCTCTTGCCCGACCCGCTGGCCCCCTCGTGCATGATCGTGGTCACGTTGTCGTAAGGGGTCACCACCTGCACGGTCGAGGCGTGCAGCGTGAGCCACTTTTCGTCCTCGCCGATGGCCAACAGCACGCCGTAAATGCCCTTCTTCGCGCTGGGCCCCGGGTACAGGTTGTACGAGTACACCTCGTGGACCTGCTCGGTCCGATTGTGGACGACCACCTGCTTGCCGTCGAAGCGGGTGTGGCGGAACGGCGGAGCCACGTACACCGCGGCGCGCACGCGGAAGTTGTCGGGCACCTGGTCGGGCGCGAGCATTTCCTGGAGGTCGGCCAGCCCGCCGATGAAAAAGCCGGCGTTCTTCGGGGCGATCAGCAAGGCCCCATGCCCGGTGCGTGGGTCGAACCCGCCCAGGATGAACGCGAACACGGCCAGGTCCTGCTCCTTCAGCCACTGGAAGGTTTCGTCGCGGAGCGTCTCGAACGGCTCGCCGAAGCGGCTCTCGTACGATTGCTTGTCGGTGGGCCGGGCATCGCCGATGACGGAGCACTCGGGGTCGCGGCGCCGCATGTACGGCTCGGCGTAGTTGATGGCCAGCCCGTTGCGGCACTTGGCCACGGTGGCCTCGACCACCCGGCCGTGGCC
>CAYPWB010000049.1:0-22730 GCA_964414315.1 uncultured Planctomycetaceae bacterium
ATAGACGGGCCAATCGGGAAACTCGCGGAGTTTTTCCACCATGACGGCAACCCGGTCGATTCCGATTGTATAATCGGTGGGGCAGGCTTGCTGGGGGTCCAAACCCCACAGTTTCCACACGGGTGCGTGCTCGAGTTTCCCCCAAAGGTCGTGGGCCGCGCAGTCGAGTGCACATTGCGCGGCAGGCGAATCGTCCAGGAATTCCGCCATGGCCTCCCAAAACGCGGTCGGCTCGACCAGTTGTTGGCGTTCGATCGCTACCCTTGCCCGCTCCAACGCAGCAGCGGTTGAATCGAGCGTGGCGCCGTAAAAGGGCACATCGGCGGCCTCACCGTAACCCGAAATGCCCGATTGCTCGAGTTCGACAATCAGGGTCGCTTGCACCGTGGTTGTGCCCCGCGCGATGGTGAAGGGACGGCGCGTCGGCAAATCGTACCGATAAAACCGCATTTTCATAGGAACGTCCCGCAGCGACTGTCCGATTCGGGCCATTGGTAAAACCCCAAGCGTTTAGTATAATAGTTTTGATTAGGGGGGAACACCAACCACGTCCATTGTCGCGTTTTGTAAATGTTTGGAAGGAGTTTTTCATGCCGAATCTTGCCGCTACCCTGAAGGAAGAAATCCGCCGTCTTGCGAAGAAAGAGGTCAAGGCGCAAACCGATTCGACGAAGCAGGCCGTTTCCCAATACCGGCGAGAGATTGCGCAACTGAAGCGTCAGTTGCGCGAGCAGGACAAGAAGATCGCCCGTCTGGACGCCCAAGCCCGCAGCGCGGCCGCCCAGGAAGGCGTTGCGGCGGACGACGAAGAGGCGGAGGGCGTGCGTTTTTCGCCGCAATGGGTGAAGTCGCAGCGCAAGCGTCTGGGCCTGTCGGCGGCCGACTATGCGAAACTGGTCGGCGTTTCGCCGTTGAGCATTTACAACTGGGAACACGGCAAGAACCGGCCGCGCAGGGCCCAGTTGGCTTCCCTGGCCGCCGTACGAGGGATCGGCAAGCGCGAGGCGATAGCACGGCTAGAGGCCCTCGGCGGCGCCGAGTAACTCGCTCACCACTCCGACGCCGCCAGACGGCGCATGCCCTCGTCGGTCGAAACGCGCGGCATGTAGCCGAAATCGCGCCGAGCCGCCGAGATGTCGAAGTAATGCGACGTGGCCAGTTGGGCCGCCAGGAATCGGGTCATGGGCGGGTCGGACCGCAGCCGCAGGGCCCGCCATGCGAACTCCAGCACCGCGCCGAGGCGCCAAGCGGCGTTGAGCGAAATCGCCTTCCGGACCGGCGGCAGGCCGGCCATGGACAGCAGTTCGTCGATCCATTGCCAGCAGCGCACCGGCTCGCCCTGGCTAATGAAGTAGGCGCGGCCGGCCGCCGGCGAGCCCGGTTGCAGCGCATCCGCAGCCTGCAAGTGGGCCTCGGCGGCGTTCTCGACGTACACCATGTCGATCAGATTGGTCCCATCGCCCACGCGGCGCAGCCGGCCGCTGCGCGCGCGGCGCAGCAACCTTGGAATGAGGTGCCGATCGCGCGGCCCCCAAATCAGGTGCGGCCGTAGCGCGCACGTCAGCAACCCGCGCTCGCCGTTGGCCTTGAGAACACGCTGCTCGGCCAGGGCCTTGCTGTGCGGATAATGGGCGAGCCAGCGATTCGGGTAGGGGACCGACTCGTCTACGCCGCACTGGTCGCCGCCGTCGAAGGTCACGCTCGGGCTGCTCGTGTACACCAGCCGCGATACCCGGGCAGCCCAGCATCCTTCAATGATGTGCTGAGTTCCGAGCGTGTTGGTTTCGAAGTAGTCGCGCCACGGCCCGCCGAGGCCGGGCTTTGCAGCCACGTGGAACACCACGTCCATGCCGTCGCAGGCGCGAACGACGGCCTCGCGGTTGCGCAGATCGCCCTCAATGGTTTCGACGCCGAGCCGCTCGAGCGCGTCGTACCGATTGCGCGAGAAGGCGCGCACCCGATCGCCGCGCGCCCGCAACCGCTCGGCAATGTACCGGCCCAGAAACCCACCCGCTCCGGTTACCAATGCGTTCACGTTCGGTCCTGAACGGGTTATCGGTTTCACTCATCCGGGAACAAGCCGGGATTGTCGCGTTTGAGTCTCTCGAAGTCGCTCAACTCGCGTTCCGGATCCATGCCGATCGCTTGCTCAACGGCCTTCTCCGTCGCGTCGAGTTTGTACACCCGGCCGTCGGTCTCCGGCGGTTCGGGCCGTTCGTCCTCGGCTTGCGGAGAGCCCGGTCCCTCAGCCACCTGATCATCGGGTTCGGCGCCGATCATCGGCTTGGGAATCTGGAAGCGGAGCGAGCCGGTCTGGCCGAAGGCCGCGGCGGGCAAAGTAAGCCGAAGGTAATTGGCGGCGGGCACCGGTCGTTCGAAAACCAACACGTCGTTCAGCGGTTCGTCGGCGTACAAAGACGCATCGCTCTGCTGCCCGTCGATGGTGCCCTCGCGAAAGCCCTTCGCCTTGTAGGGATTGCTGTGGTTATCCACCAAGGCAACTCCCGGAACGGCGCCGCTCCTGCCGCCCCAGCCTTTGTGGACCAGCTTCTTGGCCGGATCCGTGTTGGTCAACTCGAGTTCGACGATCAGGTAGTCCTCTTTCGGCGTCGCATAGCGCTCGCCGCCGCGATGGATTCTCGGTTTGCCAACCCCTACCGAAACGACGCGAACCCGCACGGGTCCGGCAGTGGCCGAATCCTCGGATGCGTCGACCCAGCCGTCGGCCGCCTCGGGCTCGGACGACGTCGGGGTCGTGTTCGCGGTGCCGGCCAGGAGGTCGTCGGGCTCAAGATCCAGGTCGTCCAAGTCGCCTTCTTCCAGCGGTTCCTCTGCGGCCTTGGGCTCGGAGGTCGTGTTCGCCTCGCCTGGCGCGTTGAATGGATCGGCAATCCAGAGGATCGCGCCCACCGCAGCGATCGCGCCCAGGGCGCCGAGCGAACCGAACAGCAGCCGCGTCCGTTGCTTCTGCCGACGCTTGGCGACCTCGGCGGGGGAAAGCGGGCCCGCCTTGCCGCCCGAAGCCTTGCCTCGCTCGGCGTCGGGCTCATTGAAGACAAACGGCGACGCCGCGACCGGCGCCGCCGACGCGGCGGTGGCCGCTTTGGCAACCGGGACGGCCGCCTTGGGAGCCTTGGGCGGTCGGGGCGCGGCCTGCGCTTTGCGAAGCGGGCCGTCCGCCGCCCGTTGCTTCGTCGCGGCTGCCGGCTTCGCGGCCGCCGGCTCCTTCTTCTCCGCCAGCGGCTGGGCGACGAGCACGTCGCCGCCGGCGCCCTTCAAAAGCCCCTTCACGCGGCTCGCTTGGACCCACTTGCCCTCCCGTCCCTGGCAAACCTCATCGTTGGCCCGCAAACGCCCGTCGTCTGCCAGGGCCCTTAACTGTTGTGAACTGAGAGGTCCCAACTCAGCACCGGCGATCCTGCAATACCAGTCGGCCGCCATGGCAGTTCCCCCAGAAAATGCGATGCTCGCCCATCACCTACTCCGCGGGCATTCCGATTCGGGGAAGGTCGACAAGCACCTGGAACGCGCACCAACACGAGGTCGGCAAACGCCTTTCCCTCGGCCGGCAAGCAATCTCAAAACGCAAATGTCAGTGTAACGAGCAGAGGAGCAGAAATCCAGGAGGATCCGCCCCGAAAACCCTTTTCAGATCCTCGAGCTACGCAGCTTCCCGGCCGCCCAAACCGCAAGTATTTCGCGAAAGATTTTTGCATTATGACGAATATCGACTGGGAATGCCGGATGGATCAAAAAGTCGGAAATCGGTTCCGTTAGGGGGTTTGACACGGCCCGGTCTCGCAGTTCGTCGAGGAGCATCGATTCCTCTTCCGAGTTCGACGGTGCCCGCTCCGGGTAGAGTTCCACCACGACCACCGGACGCTGCTTGCCGGCCGGGCCCACGCCCACCAGCGCGCTGCGGAACACCCCGGGGTGCTCGTTGAAGATCGCTTCGCAACGCACCGGGTACATCGGTCCTTCTTCGGTCAAAACCCGATGGGCCACGCGGCCGCAAAACCAGAACCGCTCCTGCTCATCGAGGTAGCCCGTATCGCCCATCCGGTGCCAGAGACGATCGCCGTCGGGAATCTTCGCCAAGGCATTCGCTTCGACCCGGGTGACATATTCCGTCGTGACCTGCGGACCGCGGACGATCAGTTCGCCGATTTTGCCCGGGGGAAGCTCCTCGGCGTCGTCGAGCGAGGCGATGGGCCCCTCGACGATCCGAACGACCTTCCACTCGATGCCGGCGAACCGCGTACCGACGCACACCCCGGCCCCCCGCCGGGTGCGATTTGCCGTGCCCGCCTGGGCGTCGGGCTCCGAGCCGTCCTCGGTTTCGGCAAGCAGCAGCGCCCCCGGCCCGCCCAGCACCTCGCGGGCCGAGATGGACGCGACCGGCAACGCTTCGGTGGCTCCGTAGGGGGTATGCAGTTCGCCGTCCGGCGCGATGTGCCGTCGCATGCGGTCCAGCACTTCCGCCGGCACCGGCGCACCGGCCGAGAGGATTCGCCGTACGCCCGCCAGCCGGGTACCGTGCTCCTCGCAGTACCGGCCCACCCGATTCCAGATAGCCGGCGACCCGAAGGTTTGCGTCACCTGCCAGTCGCGGGCCGCTTCGAGGATGTTTCGAGGGTCGACCTTGGCGGGACGCGAGGGGTCCATGTCGGGTATGACCGCCGTGACCCCCATCGCACAGTTGAAAAGGCCGAACAGCGGAAAGCCGGGCAGGTCGATCTCGCCCGGCCGGATGCCGTACCGGTCGCGAATCTGCTCGACCTGGGCGTCGAAGTTGCCGTGCCGGTAGAGCACGCCCTTCGGCGGACCCGTGCTGCCGGTGGTGAAGATGATCGCCGCAGGATCGTCGAGCGTGGTGGGCGCAATCGACGTACCCGGCCAAGGGCGGCGCTGCAACTGGGCGAGCGTCGGACCGCCCCAGAACCACCGTCGTCCCACGGTAACGTTCCGGCGCGCCTTCGGGAAGCGACGGTGCAGAAAGGTTCGAACCGCGTGAACTGCGGGAATCGCGACGAACCCCTCGGGCTCGGCCTCCTCCAGGCAGCGGACGAGGTTCTTGCGCCCCATGCCGGGGTCGATGAGAATGGAAACGGCGCCCGACTTCAACATGCCGAACGCCAGCGTCACGAAGTCGACGCCCGGCCGCACCAGAAGCGCCAAGCGGATGCCTTGCTTCGCGCCAAGGTCCCAGAGCCCGGCGGCAATGCGGTCGCTTTGCCGGTCCAGCTCGCGAAAGGTCACCTGGCGATAACGCCTTCGCCCGCCGGGTCCGTAGCCCAACGGCTCAACCACTGCCGTGGCGTCGGGCATTCGGGCGGCCATCTCGGTCAGCCGGCGGGCCACATTGCCGTCGCGTGGAGTTTCGAGGGTCATAGCCCCGGCATTATAGCGAAACCCGCTGTGTTGCCAATGCTGCGACGGGCTCCTTCAGAAACCGCGTCGGACGCCCCAATCGTGGTGATACCCGTAGTAGCTTCCGTGGCTGACTCGGTACGAGCGGGGGGCGACGCCGAAATACCCCCAGTTGTACGTGGGCACGCCCATCGCTTCCCCATACCAAGCCGAATGGTCGGCGCCGGGTTCCCCCCCGTGATGGCGAAATCCCCACGCTGCCGGCGGCGCGCGATGGTCGAGCGACGGCGCCGGCGAACGGAGCCAACCGGCGATCCGCTGGAAAGGACGCGAGGCCGGCGGCAGGAGCTCGTCGCCGGCGGCCCGGGGCAGAGCACCGGCGAGACACGCGATGCCAATAAGCGTTGGAACCCAAAGTGTTTGCAGCGTACGCATGGAAGTTCACTCCAGGGGGCGCAGGTGTGGCGCAGATATTGAGCCTATGGACGCATCGGCAGGGTCGCCCGCTGTTCCTTTGGAAAGCTTGACCGATTAGGACGATTCTACCGATTCCGCGCGCAGACTGCGGCAACCAGGCAAGATGGGGCGGACGGCGCCCGTCAGTCGTACTTGATCAGGCTGACGTTCTTGTACTGGCGGATGACTTCGGCGCCCCGCAACGCGGTCAACTCGATGAGGAACACACACCCGACGACCACCCCGCCGGCCTTCTCGACCAGCTTGCAGCAGGCCTCGATCGTGCCACCGGTGGCCAACAGGTCGTCGACCACGAGCACCTTGGCCCCCGGTTTCACGGCGTCGGCATGGATTTGCAGCGTGTCGGTGCCGTACTCCAAGTCGTAGGTATGGGAGAGGGTGGCCGAAGGCAGCTTTCCCGGCTTGCGAATGGGAACGAGCGAGGCGTTCAGTTCCATGGCGACCGGGGCGGCGAACAGGAAGCCTCGCGCCTCGGCGGCCGCCACCACGTCGATTTTCTCCTGGCGAAACGGGTTGGCCATATCGACCACCGCGCGGCGGAACGCCGCCGGCGTGCCTACCAGCGGCGTGATGTCGCGGAAAAGGATGCCGGGCTTCGGGAAATCGGGAATGTCGCGAATGTACTCGGCCAGGTTCAAGTCGGGCGTGCTAGACATCATCGTCCTTGCGTTACGCAGGATGGGACCGGGAACGTTGCCACGAATGTAACCGAGCCGAGACCGAAACGGAAGCGGGAGGGGCGCCTACTCGTCCTCGAAGTACCGACGGTTGAAGACGGACGGGTCGAACGGATCGACCGGCTGGGAGCCTTCGAGGGAAGCCCCCCGCTGGACACGCGGACGCTCCTCCGGCGATTGCTTATCCCCGATGGGGGCGCCCTCCGCCGGCTCGGGAACGGTCGAGAAAGGGTCATCTTGGGCGACCGGCGTTACAACCGGGGGGTCTGCGCTTGGAGGCCGATCCATTCGTCGTACCGACGGGGGGACTTGCTCCCGCTCGGCGGGGTTGCGAAGCCGCTCCGCCCATTCGGCCAACTGCTGAAGCTGCCCGAGGTCGCGCTGGGTGAATACCGGCCGATCCATGCCGCCGTGCGGTTCGATGGGCACGCTGAGCAGTTTGCTCTGCTCCGGTGCGTCGCGGTCGATCCAATGAAGGACGGCATGAAGGTTCTGTTGGGTGGCACGGCGCCCTCCCGGCCGGCTGCGCGCCACACGCAGCAGCCGCAACTCGTGCTCGCTGTTCGGACCGTGGCAACCGGACGCGGTGCAGTTGTTCATCAGCAACGGCTGCACGTCGGCGGTGAACGACTCGACCGTTCCCGAGGGAAGCCGTCGCACCAAGGCGTCGAGTTCTTCGCGTGAAGGTCCGGGGCTTTGGTGCGACTCGACGACGGCGTCGTCCTGCTCCGGCTGCAGGGCCAACTGCAAGCGGCGTTGGAGCAAGGGGATCAGCGGGTGATTTGGCTCCGCACGGATCGCATCGGCCAATTCTGCGGCGGCCGGACCGAGCAATCGGTGCCGCAAACACCAGTTCGCCAGTTCCAGATGGCGGTACGCGTCGCCTACCGCCAGCACCGCGCGCTTCCGACGGTACGCTTCGTCCAGGTCGTGGCAGGCCATTTCGACATCGTCGGCCCGCAAGCGGATTTCACCCTCGGGCAGGGCAACGAAATAATGGTCGCCCGCCCGCGTCAGACGCCCCGCCACGGCCTGGCCGTTGCGGAGGATCAGCACCCCTTCGACAGGAATAGGCCCGAGCTGGAACGGCTCGGCGCAGGCCGCTGAAACCGTACCCCAGCCGCCGGAAACGCAGAGAATGGCACACAGTAGGCGTTGCATGGCGGAAAGATATCGACATCGGGCAGACGAAGCAAGAGGTCATGGGATGGGAGCCGTCCCCGTTCGCATGCAGCAAAGGAGAAAGGCCGCGTCGCCGACCTGGGAAGGGTTGCGTGGAATAAATGGGCCGCTTAGGAAGGATGGGGCCAGGGCAATGCCGGCTGCTTGATTTCGGTGGTCGGACGGCACGACATGCTTCCATACTGCCGTGGTGAAGTACTATCCCCCCCTAAATAGGCATCTTTGCCATTTTCTTGGAATCCTCGCCGCGCACCGCTTGTGGCGACGGCCGACTTCGAGTACAATCCAAATAGCTGAGATTGATTCTCAATTCAAACAAGCAGCCTCATAGTCCGAGTGCCCCAGTATGGTCGACAAAGCGGTTCCCCTCGAATCCCTATTGGCCGGCGAAACGGCAACGGTCCGCCGGATTACCGGGGGCTCGACCGACGTGCATCGCCTCGAAGAGTTCGGCCTGCGCGGCGGCTCCCGCATCGGAATGTTCCGCACGGGCAATCCGTGTATCCTCCGCATCGGCGGCGGCAAGGTGTGCCTGCGCTCCAATTCCAACCTGCGCATCCTCGTCGAGCGATCCGAGTGAACGAAAGACGTCGGGTTCCAACCGGCGCCTCCTTCCACGTGCGGGCTCCTCGCCGTCGACATCGCAGTGTCCGACGGCGCGAAGGTGGCCCGTCCAGCGGCGTCAACGCGTAACCGATTCCCTTCCTCCCATGATTCAAGCAACACTGACCACGGCCGAGCAGGTAACGACCGTTGCACTGGTCGGCAACCCGAATACCGGAAAATCGACGCTGTTCAGCGCCCTGGTGGGGGTTCACCAGCACGTGGGGAACTACCCGGGCGTGACGGTCGAACGCAAGGTCGGGCACATGGCGCTGGACGGTCGGCGGCTCGACGTGCTCGATTTGCCTGGGCTGTACAGCCTCGCGCCGCGCAGCCGTGACGAAATGGTGGCCTGCGAAGTTCTCCTGGGCGATTTCAAAGGGCTGGACCAGGCGCAGGCCGTCGTGTGCGTGGCCGACGCCTCGAACCTGGAAAGGAGCCTGTACCTGCTCAGCCAGGTTCTCGAGTTGGGTTTGCCGGTGATCCTTGCGGTGAACATGCTCGACGTTGCGAAGGAGCACGGCATCGAAATCGACCTGGCCGCCCTCGGCGAGCGGCTCCCGGTTCCCGTGGTGCCCCTCCAGGCGAATCGGCGGATCGGTGTTCCGCAACTGAAGGCCGCCCTGGCCGAAGCGGTCGGCGCCGAGGCGCCGGGAGCGAAAGCCGCCTTCCCCGAGGCGTTCGAACGTGAGGTCGCACACATGCGGCAATGGTTCGACGCGGCGTCTTCCTCATCCGGGAAGGGGTCGCCGGGCGACGGGCCGATCCGGCGTTTGCTCCTGGACGTGGGAGGCTACCTCGAATCGGACATGCTCGCCCGCGGACGCCTGCCCGCCGGCGCGGGCGACGAGCTGGCGGCTGCCCGGGCTCGGCTGGCCCGGCAGGACTGCGAAGTGCCGGGCGTCGAAACGCGGACCCGTTACGCCTGGGTTCACGAAGTGCTCGACGGGGTGGTCCGGCATCCGGAAGAGGACCGTGTTTCGTTCAGCGACCGCGTCGACGCCGTGCTCACCCACCGGGTTTGGGGCACCGCGGTGTTCCTTGTCGTCATGGTGGCCGTATTCCAGGCGGTGTTCGTCGGCTCGCAGCCGCTGATGGACTGGATCGAGTGGGGCGTGGCGCACGCGGGCGAGTGGGTTGCATCGGCCGTGCCCGAGGGCGCGCTGCAAAGTTTGCTGCAGAACGGCGTGGTTGGGGGGGTCGGGGCCATCGTCGTCTTTCTGCCGCAAATCGTCATCTTGTTTCTGTTCCTGGCTGTGCTGGAGGACTGCGGCTACATCGCCCGAGCCGCCTATTTGGCCGACCGCATGATGGCGCGGGTGGGCCTTAGCGGGAAGGCGTTCATTCCCATGCTTTCGTGTTTCGCGTGCGCCGTGCCGGGCATTATGGCGACGCGCGTGGTCGAGGACGAGCGCGACCGGCTCACCACGATCCTTGTGGCCCCCCTGCTGACCTGCTCTGCCCGGCTGCCCGTGTACGCGCTGCTCATCGCCGCGTTTATTCCGTCCTGGACCTACCTGGGCGGACTGCTGAACCTGCAGGGGCTCGTGCTGGCGGGGCTGTACGCGCTGGGAATCGTCGTGGCGGTGGTCGCCGCGCTGGTGTTGAAGCGGTCGCTGCTGCGAGGGACCGCGCCGCCGTTCCTGTTGGAGCTGCCCAGCTACAAATGGCCCTCGCTTCGGAACGTGACGTACCGCGTGGCGCAGCGCGCGTGGCTGTTCCTTCGGTGCGCGGGCACGCTGATTTTGGCCGTGTCGATCCTGGTGTGGGCAGCCCTCTACTACCCGCAGAATCCGCCCTCGGTAGCGCCGCTACGACAGGCGCGGGAGGAACTGGAAACGCAACGAGAGCAATTGCCGGCCGGCTCGCCCCGGCACGCCGAGTTGACCGAGCGAATCGCCCAGTTGAGCCGCGAAATTACCGGGGAGCAACAGCGGCAGAGCATCCTGGGGCACCTCGGCCGGCTGATCGAGCCCGCGGTCCGCCCGCTGGGGTGGGACTGGCGCATCGGCTGCGCCGTGCTTGCCTCGTTGCCGGCCCGCGAGGTGGTGGTGGCCACCATGGGCGTCATTTACAACCTGGGCGAGGACCTCGATCCCGATTCGGACGAGGCAGCGAACCAGCTCCAGCAGAAGATGCGCGCGGCCACGTGGGACGGCTCCGAGCGGCCGGTGTTTACGGTGCCGGTCGCGCTGTCGCTTTTGGTGTTCTACGCGCTGTGCGCCCAATGCGCTGCAACGCTCGCCGTGATGCGCCAGGAAACCGGCACCTGGCGATGGCCCGCTTTCGCCTTCGCGTACATGACGCTCCTGGCGTACCTGGGAGCCTGGGTTACCTACCAGACCGGCACTTGGATGATGGGCGGGGGAGGCTAGATGATGGCGATGTGGCAAGACGGCCTGGTCGTGCTGTCGCTCGTGGCGGCAGGTTTCTACGTAGCGTGGCGACTTCGCCGCGCCGTCCGCCGCGACAGCCCTCCCACCTGTGCTTCCTGCGACCGTTGCCCCGGCTTGCGGCGGCAATCCGACAATGCTCCGCTGGTTTCCCTGCACCACGACCCATCCGCCGATTCATCCTGCAGTTCCGCCTCCAGCCGCACGTCGTGCGTGGAATAAGCTTGCAGGCAAGTCGGCGGAAAAGACCGGCTTGGTGGTTGGTGACGGTTTGATCTTCGTGTGTGTGCCACTGGCGTCCCGCCAGTGCTATTGCTGGCGCCACGCGAACGACGGCACTGGCAGTATGCCAGTGGCACCTCAATTCTTAGCTGTCGCAAAGCACCAGGAGCCTATCCCAGACTGTTGCTTGGCTCCGTCCTAATCCCAGAACCACCACAGCAGCGCTGCCAGGGGGATGAGCACGCACAACAGGGCGGCGGGAGCCCAAGGGCGGGGCACGGCGAAGAACATTCCGACCATCAGCAGCGCGATGGCCCCCAGCCAGAACCAGCGGCGGTCGCGGGGTTCGGCCAGTAGCGACTCGCGAATCGCTTTCCGTTCCAGGAGCGCTTTTCCCAAGCGGCGACGGTGCGAATCGGCCCGCACCTCCTCGATCAGTTCCTCGGTTTCGGGCCGCTCGCCCATGACCTCCACCAGGGCTTCGGCCTGCGCGTCGTCGCCCTGTTCCTTCAGCAGAGCGAGCATGACCGACTGGGCATGCACGTCGTTCGGATCGAGTTCCAGGGCCCGGCGAAGGCTTTCGCGCGCGGCGTGTAGGCGATGCTGACGCAATTGCACCAGCCCGAGCGACGCCCACGCCAGGGCCGAATCGCTATCGGCGCGGAGCGCCTCCTCGGAGGCGGCCACGGCCAACTTCGAACCCCGCTCGCAGGCCAGAAACCAGGCATATCGGGCGAGCAGTTCCGCATCGTTTCCCGATAATGCAACGCCGTGCTCGAAACACTTCTGTGCAAGCCCCAAACGACCGAGTTCCCAGGCCGCCATTCCCACGAGCATTTGGGCCTGGGCGTCGTCCGGATCGAGCCGGCTCGCGTGCTGGGCTTCCTCGAATGCTTCCTCGGCCGCTTTCAGGTTCAACAGGGCCTGAGCCCGAAGGTTGTGCACCATCGCGTCGTCGGTGCGCACCGCCACGAGTTGATCGGCCAACGCCACGGCCTGGACGTAACGCCCATGCTCCAGCGCGTCGATCGCTCGGTCGAACAGGCCGAAATACTCCGAATCGGTCATGAGCCGTCTTCGTTATTGATTTGCACCACCTTATTGTAGCGGGCGGGGGGCAAACCTGGCAAGTCGCGGGGCTGCAATCGGCACAGGCGGTAGAATCCATGCGGAGCAAGCGAAGATTCCCCCCCACACCCCCCCACGCTTCGCGCATCGGCCACACGTAACCTAGTGTTTCGATGGAGCCGCCCGTACCGGCGCGCTACCGCTTCCCTACCATCCTTGGCCGCGGGCCGTGCCCGACTGCTGGAAACGCGTCCCGGCGGCCGTCCGTTCTTCAGGTAATTGGCTCGGACATGCTCACTTCCGAAAGCATGCTGCAACGCGAAGCGGCGCCCACGCCGCAAGGCTCGCCTTCCTTCGCCCAATTCGAGGCGACCGTCCGTGAAGGATTCGGCAGGCCCTTGGGCTGGGTCGACGGTTCGACGGGCGAGATTCTCGCGTGGCCGCCCGACGAACCGATGCGCGACTGGAGCGTGCACGGCGAGTTGTGCCGCGAAGTGGCGCGCCGCGGTCAACCTGAGTTCCTCGACGATGAAGACCCCTTCCTTACCCTGGCCGTGCCGCTACCGGCGCCCGACGGCGGCGCCGTGGTGGCGATCGGCACGTTTGTCGGCCGCCGGGTTGCGATGCGCGAAGACTTGACCCGCTCGGCCGACGTCCTCGGGCTGGACCCGCACACGGCCAAACTCTGGGCCGGCCGGCAAACTCCCTGTCCGGCCGAAGTGCTCCTGCGTGTGGCCCAACTCGTCCAGAGCCAGGTCGACGCGCAGTCGCGAATTGGCGAGCTGGAAAGGGAAACCGCAAGTCTCTCGGCCAACCTGGCAGGCACCTACGAAGAGATCAGCCTGCTGTACCGGTTGACGCAGAACTTGCGGCTTTCCGAAAGCGACGAAGACCTGGGCCAGGTGGCTCTCGAATGGCTGGGCGAGGTGCTGCCGGCCGGCGGCCTGGCGATGTACCTCACTGCGCTGCGCGAACCCAGCGACGATTTGGTCGGCCACAACGTGCGCACCCGTCCCGTCCTCCTGACCCACGGCGAGTGCCGCCTCGACTTCGACCAGTTCGGCCGGCTCCTCGAATCGCTGACGCCCAGCGTGGCGGGCCGGCCGCTGGTTGTGAATCGATTGCCGGAGATTCGGCCGGGTTGGCCCCTGCCGGAGGTGCAAGAGGTGGTGATCGTCGCGCTCTCGGAGGGCGAGAATCTGTTCGGCTGGCTGGCGGCGGTGAATCACACCGGGGAGGGTGAGTTCGGCACGATCGAGGCGAACTTGCTGAGTTCCGTTGCCGCCATCTTGGGAATCCACAGCGGCAATATCGAGTTGTACCGCCAGCAGGCCGAATTGCTGACCGGTGTGGTGCGGGCGCTGACCGCGGCAATCGATGCCAAGGACCCCTACACATGCGGTCACAGCGACCGCGTCGCCCGCGTGGCCGTTCGGCTGGCCGAAGAGTTAGGCATTGGCGGTGAGTCGCTGAACACGATCTACCTTGCCGGTTTGCTGCACGACATCGGTAAGATTGGCGTCGATGACGACGTGTTGCGAAAACCCGGAAAGCTGAGCGATTCCGAGTACGAGCACATCAAGCGGCACCCCGAGATCGGGCACAAGATTCTTCGTGACTTGGGCAAGCTCGACGAGGTGTTGCCGGTTGTCCTGCACCATCACGAAGCGTGGGACGGCCGCGGCTACCCGAACTGCCTCGATGCAGCCGCTATTCCCCTGGCCGCGCGTATCGTGGCCGTGGCCGACTCGTTCGACGCGATGGGCTCCGACCGCCCGTACCGCAAGGGCATGCCGTTTGCAAAGATCGACGCCATTTTCCGTTCCGGCGCCGGGCAGCAGTGGGACCCCGAAGTGATCGACGCCTTCTTCCGCGCCCGGGCCGATATTGACGAAATCGCCCGCAGTGAGCAGGTCGACATCCTCGCCGGCCTGGCACAGTATTCGCGCTGACCGCCGAATCGTTCTCACGCGAGGCGTCCGTCAGGCGTCCACCAATTCCAGCCGCAGCCCGAGCACCTCAGCCACCGCCTGCACGCTGGAGAGCTTCGTATCGCGCCCGTATTCAATGTCGCGAACTGTGCTCGGATTGGAAATGCCCGCGCGCTTCGCCACCGCATACCACGTGAGCCCTCGAGCTTCGCGTGCCGCGCGTATTTGCGAGGCAACGCCTCCGACGGCAGGTTGCAGCCGCGGCGGATCGCGCGGGGGGAACTCCTGCTGCAGCCTCTTGCGCAATGCTCGTAGCCGCGACTCTTCTTCGGCAGTCTGCGGCCCGCAACGGCGAATGCGACCGACGATCTTCTTCTTTGCCATGGGCATTATCCCAGTCGTTCCGGCACCTCGTACGCGGTAACCGGATAGATGATTTCGGAAGAAACCTGCTCATACACCACGATGATGAACTCTCCTCCGGGGGTATAGCCGAAACAGCACGGGCGCCGGGTTGTGCTGCTGGCGGCTTCCGCCGTTGGATTCTCCAAGACGTGCTCCACGTCGTCTACGGTCAAGCCGTGCTCGGCGATATGCCTGGCATTGCCGTTGGGCAGGTCATCGTCATCCCAAACAACCTGAATGAACTGCATGAACCACCTCGCGTCCGTCCATCTTGCATTATATCACCGTAATGCAATAATGCAATACAATGGTACACCATGAGACGCGGTAGCGTCGTCACGGTGCGGCTAAGGAGCGGGGAAGAAATAGCTTCCGGACTTGTTGTTCGCACGTGAGCAACTGCAATGAATCAACTCACTCTCCCGCTTGCCGGGAGAGTCGCGCTCTCAGGCCCGAAGAGGGCCTTCCCGCCGAACAAAACTGTGTCCACATACGAACTGCCCTTCCCGCCCGCTACCGCGTCCTACCCTCTCGCTGCGCAGGAGGGTGAAGGCGCTGAATCCGGCAGCTATTTATTCCGCGATCCTACCCGTTCGCGGGTCGGCGTCGGGGGCAGTCATCTCCGCTGCATACGAGGGGGAGCGTCCCCTGTAAACGGTTCGCCGTCACGGAATCCCGCGAACGACGATCGGGCCCAGCCGCAGGGTCAGCCACAAGGGCAGGCGCTGCCAGATGCGGATCATTCGGTCGTATCGGCCGCTTTCGATGCGCATGCCCGTCACGTCGCCCCTGCGTGCGTAGTATTGCCAGAAAGTGGGGATCGGCTTCGAGCCCCACTTTTTCTTGAACACGTAGGTGCTGCTGTCGACGGTGGTGCGGCCGAAATCGAAGGTGCGTTGGCCCTTGGCCACGGCCCGCTGCAGAAGGTGCCAGTACATCCAGTCGTTTGCATTGGAGGAGCCGAAGGCGCGCAGCGAGCTGGCACTGGGCACCTCGGTGGTGCCCTTGCCGTGGATGAGCAGGGCGCCGGCGACCGGTCGGCCCTCCGCACGCACGACGCAAAACTCGGCCGCTTCGGGGAACTCCTCGAGCACGGCCTCGAACAGTTCGCGTCCGAACACCGGCGTGCCCAGGTCGCGCATGTTGCGGCCGAAAACGTCGTAGAAGTCGCTCAGCAGATCGCTTCCGCCCCAGTGAACGGTGAAGCCCTGCTTCTCCCCCTTGCGCACCTTGTTGCGCACTTTGCCGGTAAGCTGGTCCCACAGCTTGTCGGCCGTGCCCGGCAGCGTCAGGACCATGTTAACCTTGGTCGTTGTGTAATGGCCGAGCGCCGGGTGCTTGATCAGGCTCCCCTGCCGGAGTTCGAGGTACTGGACGTCGAACTCGTCGGCCAGTTCGACGGCCCGGTCGATCAGGGCGGCCGCCGCTTCGGAGTTCTCGGCCACGACGCCCGCCAGGTTCACGTACGGCAGACTCACCAGGAACCGCCCGAACAGCACGCTTCGGACGAGCGACAGCGCCAGCGAGCCGACCGGTCGACCGTCCTGCATGGCCACCAGCAGGAAGGGTTTGTGGTGCAACCCACGCTGCAGGACCGAAAGCCAACCTGGATCGTACCGTACCGGATTCGCGCACGCCCGCCCCAGCACCCGGCGGCAGTTTTCGACCGTTTGGTGGTCGTCCAGCCGGGTGCAGGTGACAATTTGGGTACGCGGGGGGTCCATCATAATAACGGCCAAATCCGTGGGCAATCGGTTCCTGAATACAATTATACGTGAAAACTGGATGGACGCCCGATTGGGGCGGGGTATGATTGGGAGATGGGAGATGGGAGTTGGGAGATGGAAGGTCGGAGGTGGGAGTGGTGCCGAATGTCCCGAAAGTTGGGCTTACGCCGCGCAAAACAACCGGTCACCGAATGCGTGGGACAGGCTCCCAGCTTGTCAGGTGGGATAAGCTTCCAGCTTGTCGGCCGAAAAGACAAGCTGGAAGCTCATCCCACGAAAAGACAGGCGGGAAGTTCATTCCACGAGGAGGCAGGCTGGGAGCCTATCCCAGGCACGCCGTCGCGTCTGAACGCCCTGACGTGTAGCTTCGCATGATGACACACGACTCGACCATGAACGCCGAGGAGCCCCTTCGCATTGCCGCGATGGGCGACATCCTGCTGACGGGCGGCTTGCACGGCGCCGAGCCGCCGCGCGACCGGGCACTGCTCGCCCCGGATGTCCGTGCGCTGCTGGCCGGCTGCCACGTGGCCGTCGGTAATCTGGAGTTCACCGTGCCGGGCGACGGCTCACGTGTGCCCACCGAACCCCGCGTTATCGCCACGCCGGACTGGGTCGACGCCGTTGCGGCCGCGGGCCTCCATGTGGTCAGTCTGGCGAACAACCACGTGTTCGACTGCCTGGAAGCCGGCTTTCAGAATCTGCGGGCCCGGCTCGAGCGCGCCGGGTTGCGGTATTTCGGCGCCGGCATGGACCTGGACGAAGCGGTCGCCCCGGCGCGATTCGAACTCGGCGGTGTGCGACTGGCCTTCCTGGGCGCGGCCGATCGGCGCAGCGGCCCGTACCGGTTCGCCGCCCCGGGGCAATTCGGCGTTGCGCCGCTCGACCTGCCGCGGCTAACCGGGCAAATCGCCGCGCTGGGCCGTGAGGTCGATTGCGTGATCGTTTCGGTCCACTGGGGCGAAGAGCGGTTCCTGATTCCCTCGCCCGAGCAGATCGCGCAGGCTCGGGCGATGGTCGACGCCGGGGCCGCGATGGTGCTGGGCCACCATCCGCACGTGCTTCAGGGTATGGAACTTTGGCGCGGACGTCCCATCCACTACTCGCTGGGCAACTTCGTGGCCGACGACGTACCCTATGCCGACGGCGACGCGCTGCAATGGAACCGCACCGAGCGGACCGGCGCCGTCCTCTTGGCCGAACTGGGCCCGAAAGGCGTCGGCGGTCTGCGCCAGATACCGACCTGCGACGACCGCCGGCTGGTCGACTTAGAACGCAGCGGCTTTGGCGAGCGGCGGATCGACCGGGCCGGCCGAGCCCTGGCGCGCGGCGTCACCCTGCGCCGCTACCGCCGGGAGCACCTATGGGTGAAGACGCTCCTACCCGTCCTGGCCCACTTGCGGTGGTCGGAACTGAAGAGAATCCGCCCCCGCCATTTCCGCAACGCCCTCCGCGGCCTTCTGGCCGCCCGCCGAGCGGAGTAGTTGGGAGTTGGGAGTTGGGAGCTGGGAGTTGGGACACCGAACATTGAACACTCTCCCGAAAAGCGGGAGGGCGACGCTTCTGAATCCGGCAGCTTCCCTGTTCCCCATCTCCCAACTCCCATCTGACACCTATCTCCGCATCTGCTCGGCCACATGGCTAATGACGAGGCGCTGCTTGCCGGAAGGGGCGGGGGGAATGTCGGCCACTTCGAGTACCTCGATTTTGTCGTCGCAGCCAAGCCGGAGTCGCACGTTCTTGCGCAGCATCTGTTCGCCGGTCGGGTAAAACCGCTCATCCGGCACGACTAACAGACGGACGTGCCCGATCCGATCCTGCTGCACCTGGAGTTTCACGATGCCGGGCACCTCCTTCATCAGGTACACGAACACGTAGCCCGACACCCAGGCGCCCCGGCTGGTCACGACGAAATCGACCCTTCGGCCGCCGCTGACGCGCAAGCCGCGCAGGCTGCGGCCGCAGGGGCATGGCGCATCGTCCATCGAAACCACATCGCCGGTGCGATAGCGGACGATGGGCATGACGTCGGAAATGAGACTGGTGACGACCAACTCGCCCTCCCCCTCCGTCGGTTCCAAAGTCGCCGGGTCAATGGTTTCCAGAATGAGTTGCTCCTCGGTGGCGTGCATGGTTTGCCGGGTGCATTCGTGGGCCACCAGGGCCACTTCACGCAGGCCGTAGGAATCGTACACCGGCACGTCGAACGCTTCGCTGATTTCCTCCCGCATCGGGCCGAGGATTTCCGCCGTGGTGATGATCATCTGCAATCCGGCCTCGCGGACGCTCCGCAGGTCGATGCCCTGGCGCCGGGCCATGCGCACGACCAGCGCCATGCTCGATGGGTAGCAGAAGATGCCTTTGGGGCGGAAACGGCGCCACGCGGCCACCAGGCCGGGCACGGCCGCTTCCGTTACATTGAACCCGTCGGTGAAGCCGTCGTTGATGAGACAATCGCGGATCGACTTGACCGCATCCTGTTTGCCGCGTTCGACGGGCGAGCCCCAGAAGTACATTTCGCGTTCGCCGCGTTGCATGCCCACCCAGGCGTGCCCTCGCATTCGGGCGGCGCTGATGTGCGCTTCGCGCAGCGCGCTGGTGTAGAACTCGATGGGCGTGGCGGTCGAGCCGCCGGTTCGGCCGAGCCAGGTGCGCCCTGTGCCGGCCCGGCAGGCCATTTCCTCGCGCCTCGTGCGGATGGTTTCCTTCTCCAGCAGCGGCATCCGGCGCAGATCGGACAAGGTCTTGACTACCTCCGGCCGCACGTCTGCGCGGTCCATCACTTCTCGCCAGTACGGCGAGTGCGCGTAGGCCGGGCCGAGCACCGCGCGCAGCCGCTGGAACTGCAACGCCTCCAGGCGCTCCCGCGGCCACCACTGGCTTTGCTCCAACTCGGCCAGCAAGCGGAACGTCGGCCGGCCCAGCATCCGCTCCTGGAGGCGGAAGAAGGTTTTGGCGAGGGTGGGGATCATAACCTGTCGAACAGCGCTAATCGCTTGAACGCAAGGCCATCGGCCTGCGCGTTGCCCTGGACTGGTGGCTGGAGGCTCCATTTCGAGAGCCGCTTCACAAAAAGCTCCTTAGGTTTAGGTTCTGTACTGGCGAGTAGTATCCGGCTCGGCGCATGCGCGACAGCAGTAGATTTGCCTGGGCCAAAGTAAGATGCTTGGCTTGCACTAATCGGATCAGAATGCCAAGTGTCCCTGTTACACGAACGTCCATCGCGGCGGCCCTGTGGCGGGCGGCGCGGTCATCGGTGGCGACGATCCGGTTGCGCATCCGCGCGGTGGCCAAACACGACGCTTCGCCGGAGCCCAGCGAAGCGAGCAGAGTGACGAACAGGGATTGCTCCTCCGTTGTTTCCGGCGCCGTGACGGCCAGCCAGCCGGTGGGCTTCAGGTGACGCTCGACGATCGCCAGCTCGGAATAACCCGCCTCGATGCCACGGTGGATCTCCTCGACGACCATCAGGGTTGTCGAGGCCCGGTCGGCATATAATAACTCCAAATGCTTGAACTGCCCAACGCGCGCGAAGTTGGAGAGGACGGTTGCATCGAAAACGATGCCGGTCTTGGCGTTCTCAGGCGTTTCGGACATCGGCACGGAGTTCCTCGGGCGTTTGCGGGCCCAAGTGAATCGCGGCGTCCGCGTCTCGCAGGATGTCCTTCATTTCTTCCTGAGCGACGCCTAACAAGGCCGCCGCCTTACCCAGACCGATCTCTCCCGCCTCGTACGCGCTGACAACCATGCGAACTTTCGTTTCCGGCGCGTGCTGAAAAAGGGCTCGTAGTGCGCTGCGCAACGCCGCTTGCTCGTCCGGATACTGGCCCGAGGCAACCAGTTGCCGAAGCTCCCAATGAGCCAAGTCGGGCTTGTCCTGAGTTTCAGCCATGGGATTCCGTCTTCTCAATCGTTCGAGGTACAAGCGGAACAGTCAGACGAAGCGCTCCGATGCCGGGCAGCGCCGCCGTCGCGGTACGTGGTGGCGGGCAGTCGTGCGAGCGTCGGGCGGACTTGAGTTAGGCAGCCGTGGAAATCATCGTGGCAAGATGGGCAGGCGACCCGCACTTGCGCCCAAAATCCATTATACCCGGCGGCCAACATCGAGCAACCCATCACGTCCAATACAACCCGTTCCATGCCTGAACCGCCTTGCGCACGAGGCTCCGAGGATGGATAAGGCGGCAGGGGGGGACGTGGGCGGCTTCATATTGGCCGATCCGGGCGGCGCGGGCAAGCCGGCTGAAGGTGTAGGCGGGCAGGTCGGAACGTTGCCCGAGCCACTCGCATAGGCGGCGAAATCGCCGGGTAACGATCCGATTCGGCCGGCCGCCTTCGTATTGCGGGTTGCGGACCTTGAAGAGACTGAAGCTGTGCAGGATGACGACCGCGTCGGCCCCGTCGCCGCAGATGCGCTGGATTGCGTTGCGGCATTCCTCGAAACTGACACCCATCAGGTCGAGCGGCTTGGCCCAGTGGAACCCCGGCAGACGCGGCGTCCGGAATCCGGAAAGGGCCAGTTCCAACACGTTGCCATACCATTTCGAGCCGTTGTAGGGTTCGGCGGGCGGGAAACGGCACTGGCCGCCTGCGTAGGGGAAGGTGTAGCTGCTGTCGATGAGGAGTCCGGCCGTTTCCACCTGTCGGAGCGTTTCCTCCGACGCGCCCATATTGCCCGCCCGAAACGCGACGGCCGGCTGCCCCGTCCATCGCCGCATGCGTTCGGTGCCCTGCTGCAGCAGCGCGAGTTGTGCGGCCGGCGGCAGGTCGGCCATCTGGTCGGTACCCGGTTGAAGCGGCGTCCGTCCCAAGCGTGCGAGTCCGTAGCGGTGGTGGCCCGGGTGGATGTGAAGCTGCACGTCCTGCCCATGCTCCATCAGGTAATGGCACACCCGCTCCATTTCGCCCGGATACCCCTGCTCGTCGGTGAACGCTTCGACGAAGAAGGTGGCGGCCAGCCCGTGCCGGGCGAGTAACTCGACGATGAGCGGCAGGCCGAGCCGCTGCCCGTCGTACTCGCCCCAAATGGCCCGCGCAGGCGGCACCGGCCTTAGCGCCGGGTCGGCCCATGCGCCGCCCATGCTGCACTCGACGTCGAAGGTCAGCAGTACGCCGGGAAGCATAGGTGTCAGGTGTCGGCTTTCAGGTGTCAAGTGGGAGTTGGGAGTTGGGAGATGGGAGATGGGGAACCTGGAAGCTGCCGGTTTCAGTAGTTTCACCCTCCCGCGCAGCGGGAGGGTCGGCCGGGGAGGGCAGATGTTTTCGGATACGTTCTTGGACGGCGGGAAGGCCTTCTCCGGGCCTGAGAGGCCGACTCTCCCGTTTGTCGCGAGAGTATTCAATGTTCGGTGTCCCATCTCCCGTGTCCCAACTCCCATCTCGCATCTCCTATCTTCCCACTCCTGCCTCCCAACTGCCAGCTCCCAGCTTCCTCGCCATCTGCGCGAGGTCGACCAGGAACGGCTTGGGATCAGTCCAGATGAAGGAATCGTCTTTGGTCCAGGGGCCGGTGTTCCACAGGAATCGGGCCAGCGCGCCGAGGCGGCTGAGGTGCTGCTGGTCGGGCGGCAGTTCGTCGTGGCGCCACATGGCCTGCAGCCACCGCGCGTCGCCGCCGAGGATGCGTGTGCGAAGGCCCAGCCGGTACGGGGTCCTCTTCATGCGTTCGGGCTCGAACCGGCTTTGCCAAAGCAAATACGGCGACTCGAACCCGGCCATGATAATCGTCGGCTGCCCGCCGCACATCCGCGGATTGATTTCCAGGAAGATGTACTTGCCGGTGGCCGGGTCCCAGTGGAACTGGCAGGTGGCGATGCCGTCCCAGTGCAGTGCCTTGAGCAATCGGACTGCGTCGGCCTGCATGGCTTCGTGGCGGCACGATACCCGCTGTACCGTCACCCCGCCGGCCAGCGGCATGTGGTGTTCCCCGTAGTATTCGCCGATCATGAACGGCTCGCCGCGGTGCATGAGCACCTGCACGTGGTCCTCGACGCCCGGGTGATATTCCTGCACCAGCACGTTCGCCTCGAAGCCTCGCACCTGTTCGCAAAGCCGGGCGAGTTGTTCCGGCCCGGTGGCGTACGCCGCCTTCCAGGGCGCGCGGCCGGCGCCGGGTGCGTTCTGCCGGCTGGTGCGCAGGACCAGGGGGAATTGCAGCGAGTCGACCCCCGAGGCCATCCGTTGGTCGAGCGTGGTGCCGCGTGCCACCGGAATGCTCAACTGCTCGCATAAGTCGTGCAAGTACGCCTTGTCGGTCGCCTTGGCGAAGCACTCGGCCGGCGGCGAGAATATGTGGACTGCCGGCTCGAACCGGTGGCGATTGTCGATCAATGCCTGGTGAAGGCTCTCGGCAATCGGCATGATGGAGCCGGCTTGCAACTCGCCGGCCAACGCCAGAAGCTGCTCGACCGGCGGCGAGGCCTCGGGCGAGCGATCGAACCGCCACGCGCCGGCGCAATACCGACTGTGGGCGGCCTGCCCCGCGGCCGTATTGCACACGGCGTACACCGTCAGCCCGCCGCGCGCCAAACTGCGCAGCATCGACAGCCCCACCTGCGAGTCGCCGCACACGGCAATGACTCGCCGATGCCGGGGTACTTCCGGAGCGCTTCTTCTTGGTGATCGAATAAGCTTCATGGTTTCGGAGAATTCAGGTCCCTAACCACGCATCCAAGC
>CAYPWB010000050.1:0-1727 GCA_964414315.1 uncultured Planctomycetaceae bacterium
GACGGGTCGACCGACGCGTCGATCACCGTGCGCGGCACGGCAACCGCGGCCGGGGGCGTGCGGAAGAGCAGTCTAGCGCTCGACGGCGCTTCGCTCGTGGAGGTCGACGACTCAGCGGACCTGAACGGCGGTGCGCAGGGCTTCACGCTGAGCCTTTGGTTAAATCCCTACGCGCTGGACCGCGGCCAGCAGATGATCGCGGCGAAAAACCGCTACTCGCTCGACGAGCGCCAGTGGGGCGTCATGATCGATAAAGACGGAAAGATTCGGCTGTACGTCCGCCAGGATGGCTGGCAAACCGTCGAAGCTCCGCAGTCGCCCAAGCCGGGCCATTGGCATCAGGTGGGCGTGGTCGTGCGGCCGGACCGAGCGGAACTATGGCTGAACGGCCGGCGCGCCGGCCAGATGGCCCTAAGCCGGCCCATCCCTGCAACCGACGCGCCGCTCACGTTCGGCGGGGTGAACGACAACGGCCGCATCCGCCAAACGCTGTTCGGAGCGATCGACGAGGCACGGCTGCTTTCGAAACCCCTTTCTGCCGACGAAATGGCCGCCCTCTACACACCGGTCGCCGCAACGCATGAAGTGCCCAAGCCGCCAAAACCGTTCGAACTGTGGGCAGGCGCCGAGGTGCCCGAGAGCGACGACATCCCCATGCTCGACGGCGTCACCTTCCGGGTCATCAAGCCGCGCGAGCCCAAGGTGGACGGGTACAATTGGCTGCATGGAGCGGCCCTCTGCTGGCACAAGGGTAAGCTGTACGCCTCCTTCGGCCACAACAAGGGAAGCGAGAACACGGAAACCGAGGAAGCCCGAGGCCGGGTCAGTACCGACGGCGGCAAGACCTGGGGCGACGTGTTCACCATGGACCCCGGCGAGGAGGACCTTGCCATCAGCCACGGTGTTTTCCTTTCGCATGACGGAAAGCTTTGGGCATTCATGGGCGCGTTCTACGACCACTTCCAGCGGACCCATACCCGCGCGTACCTGCTCGATGAGGCGACCGGGCATTGGCAGCCCCAAGGCGCGGTGGTCGGCGAGGGATTCTGGCCCATGCAGGAGCCGCTGAAGATGGACGACGGCAATTGGATCATGTCGGGCTGCCGCGTGGGCCGCGGGTACGACCTCGAGCATCTGCCGGCCGTAGCCGTCAGCCGCGGCGACGACCTGACGCAGTGGGAAATGGTGGTCATTCCCGCCGCGCCCGGCGTATCGCGCGTGTGGGGCGAGTCGACGGTCATCGTCGACGGGGCTCGGCTCCTGAACGTGTCGCGGTGGGGCGGCCGTGCGTACGCGCTGGCCGCCACCAGCGACGACTACGGACGAACCTGGACCCCCTCGCGACCGAGTAACTTGCCCATGGCCACCAGCAAGCCGTACACCGGCACGCTGAGCACCGGGCAGCACTACTTCGTTTGCACCACCACGGCCGACAGCGGAGGGCGCCGCTCGCCGCTGACCATCGCCGTCAGCCGGCCGGGGGAAAGGGGGTTCTCGGCCGTGTACCGTATTCGCGACGCGGTACACGACGGCCCGGGCGAGTCGCACCCCGACGCGCGCTTGTCGTATCCCTACGCGGTGGAGCACGAAGGAAAGTTGTACGTAGTTTACTCGAACTGCGGCGGGCGCGGCGGGAACCGCAACAGCGCCGAGATGGCCGTCATCCCCATTTCCGCTCTGGCAATACCGTGACGCAGCCGCCCAGGGTGGGTGGTTTCATATGCGAA
>CAYPWB010000050.1:1827-22633 GCA_964414315.1 uncultured Planctomycetaceae bacterium
CCGCTCTGGCAATACCGTGACGCAGCCGCCCAGGGTGGGTGGTTTCATATGCGAAGCCCCCCGTTTGAGCCTGGTGCGTCCCAGCTACCTTCTTGTTTGGACTGAAGACTTGACGACATAGTGTAATCGCTGGATAATTTACATCATGAAGAGAACTCACATACAATTGCCGGACTGGCTTTTTGACGCCGCGCAGCGGGTTGCAAGACGCAAAGAGGTGTCGATGGCGGAACTCGTTCGACAAGGATTGGAATACATGGTGGCCGTGACACCGGAGCCGGAAACCAGTTCGACGGAATGGACCTTGCCCGAGCCCCGCGTTCTGCATTCTGCGGACCCGTTCCAGGATGAGGACTGGCGGGCGGAGCTTCACGTGCGCGACACAAGCTCATCGCCCGGTTAGCGTGAAGGGGGACGATTGATTTCCTGCAACACCAGCATCCTCAAAGACTTTCTGCAGTCGGGATTCGAGGCGGTTTGGGATCCGTTTGCCGGCGAGCCTTCTTCCACCGCCGAGTAATCGGTCCCCTAGTCCCCTCCCCGTTCACGGCCGCCCGGCGAAGGGCTGCCGGTAGGCACGCGGCGAGATGCCGAATCCGCCGACCGGCCGGGCTGAACTGCCATTCCGTAAATCGAACTCGAACTGCGGCTGTTGCCGGCGTAGAACACGAGCATCCACTTTTCGGCGCCCAGCGGGGTCATCCAGGGGTACGACCAGTCGGAAAGATTGTTGGCGCCCGCGGGGATGGCGGCCAGCAGTCCCTCGCGCTGCCAATCGAGTTGCTTGACGTCGGCCGTCCACAGATAGGCCCGCCCGCGGGTTCCTTCGAAATCGCCGCGGATCGACTGGATGGCGTAAAGCTTCGACGGCTCGGTGGGCGATGCGGTAATGAACGGGCTGGGCTGGCGGCCGGGAAGCCCTTCGGGAATGACCAACGCCGAAGGCCGGATGCGCCACGACTTGCCCAGGTCGTCGGACACGGCCTCGTCGTACCGCCGGGTATCGGCGCCGCCGGCCAGCCGCAGCAGGCCCACGAAACGCCCGTCGGCGAACGTGAAGGCCGGCTCGTAGTACGGGGTTTCCGTGACCATGCGCGGCGGGCCCCAGCTTCGGCCGCCGTCGGTCGAAACCGACAGCCAGATGCCCGTGCTCGGCTTGCTCGGCTGCCGGTAATGGCCGAAGGTGACCAGTCCCATGCCGGGAACTTGCAGGATATTGCCGTACACCGAGCCGGTGGTGTTCTCGGCCAGGGCCGAGGTATCGACCGGTTGCCATGTCCGGCCGTCGTCGGTAGAGCGCCATCCCACGACGGTGTTCTGCGTGTTGCCCGCGTAGGCCATGGCCAGCAGCACCACGGCGCCGTCGTCGGCCAAGCCGAGGGACATGTTGCCGCAATCGCGGTAGCGCTTGTCGTTGTCGGGGAAGTAGGTGAGGACGTTGGGCGGGCTGAAGGTGTCGCCGCCGTCGGTCGAACGCGACACCGCGGGCCCGGACCCACCGATGTTGTGCCCCTTCCCGGCACTGTACGCCAGCACGAGCGTACCGTCGGCGGTAGCGACGATTTTCGGCCATGAGAGGTGCCGGGTAGCCGGTTTTTCGGGCGCCTCGACCAGCAGCCGCGGCTCGCCGTAATCGCCGCCGACGGGCGCGGGGTCGGCCGCAGCCGTCGCAAGGGTAACGCAGAAGGCCAAGGATAGGGTTGTCGTCATCGGAGCGTCTCCTTGTGTCGTGATGGCGGAGCGAATCTCTGATACATCAGCTTGCCGCGACGGACCGTCCGGTGCAAGAGCCTGAGCGGCGGCAAAGTAGCAGGCACGCTCCGTCGTGCCGTCCGCATTTTCTACGGTTGCGCCGCAACCGGGCTGCCGGGCAGGGTCACTTCGAGCGTCTCGACCGGCCCATCGTCGCCAAGGCGCAACTCGACGGTCAGTTCGCACGGCCGATCGATGGGCCAGGGATAGATCGAAAACTCATACGGCAGCGTCTCCTTCACCCGAGTCGCATCTCCCGCCGGCTTCAGCGTCACCGAGCCGCCTTCGGCAGGTCCGTGGGTGAGCGCTACGAGGATGGAGTCGGCCCCGAACGGCGAGCGGATGCGCATGGCGTGCAACCGGCCCCACGGCTTGCCGGCGTCGAGTACCACGTGCCCCTGTTCGAGCGGCGGCAGCTTGGGAAACTCGTCGCGCGGCTCGGCCGGCAGCGAGACGGCCATGAGTCCCTTCGCCGGAACGGTCAACTCGGTTAGCGCCTCGGCGCGCCGCTGTTCGCCCTCGGGCCGCTCGGGCGTGTAGAGGGTCAGCGGGGCGCCGACAACGAGCCCCAGCCGCTCGGCGTCGAGCGCGGCGCGGGGGCGCACCGGTTCGTCGGCCTGGCTCATGAGGATCAGCCACACGCGGTCGCGGCTGCGCGCGGCGAGCCAATCGACGTGCTTCTCACCCATCGCCACGGCCTTGCCGTCCAAGAGCAACCGCCCGGCCGGTTGGCCGAACACCTCGCCCCCCTCCATGCCGTACACGCGGTTGGTGAACCAGGCGTATCCCTGCTGCACGGCCCACGGAAAGCGGATGCGGCCGGCGGAACGCTGCTCGGCTTGGGCCACGAGAAAGTCGATCGTGAAGGCCAATTGCGGCGGGATGTGGTGGTAGTAGATGCCGGAAACATCGGGGCCTTCGTATGGATACCGGGGGCTGAGCATCAAGTCGCTGTAGCCGACCTTGTAGTAGCCGGGGTAGTTCGCGAACCGGCCGACGACCGTATTGCGGGCGTAAGTGCGGTAGATCTCGCGGTCGGTGTGGCGATGCACGCGCAGCAGGTGCGGGGCCCAGACCGACATCATGATGTTCCGCATGAAGCCCCCGCCTCGCCCGCCGGCGGTGAAATACGTCGACGGCTGCTCCAGCCCCAGCCCGCACCGGGCGACCCACCAGGCAGGCACCTGCTTCGCCGGCGTATCGCCGGGCGTGCGCGGATCGCCCAATCGGAATCGCTCGGCGTCTTTCCACCAAACGATGCCGAGCCCGCCGTGCCGGCCGTCCGGGTGGACGGTCATTTCTCCCTCGGGCACCACCGGGTGCGACCACAGCCCGGCAATGGTGTGGAACGCGCCCTGCTCGGCCCCCGCCAGGAATCGCGGCTCGCCGGTCAGCTCGTACAGTTCGACCAGATCCCACCAGTACGGATAGAAATGGATGTTGTAGAATCGTGTGAACGGCACCACCTCGTCGCGCCGCGCGTACACTTGCTGTTCCAGGAAGGTGTCGGCCTCGCGCACAATTTCCGCCAGCCGCTGCTCGCTGGGGTTCAAGCGGTACGCGGCCAGCAGGCTCGACCACCGCGGCGCACTGTTGTACGCCTGCGAATGATAGACCTCGCCCCGGGGTAGTGCGAACTTGAGCATCCACGGGTTCAATTCGCCCAGCAGCGCGTGCAGCCCCTGCCACAGCGGCGTGCCGTAGAAACGGTTCGGCACGCGCAGCGGCGTCGAGCCGCCGTGCGGCCGGGCCCAGTGGGCGCTGGGGCGGGTGAGCAGGTACTCGATGGTCGGCAGCGCCCGGGTGGCGTAAAGCTCCTCGTCGCGCGTCAAGAACGAAGCGGCCACAACCGCGAGCGGCGACGCCTGCGTGACCGTCTCGGCCATCTCGATGTTGTAGAACCCTTTCAGTTCCGCGTCCCAGCCCGAGGCGTCGGCGTCGCGCATCAAGTCGATCATGTTCACGGCCGCGTCGCTGAGCGAGGCGTGCACCGGGCGGCGATAGTCGGCCACCTGCATGATGTGCTGCGAAACATATTCCAGCGCCGCCGTCCAATGGTCGGGCAACACCAGGATGCGCCAGCGGGCCGTTCGCCGTTCGCCGGCCCGGCAGAAGGAGTGCTCGAAGCCGAGCACGGGCGAGAAGCTCGACGGCTGCACCCGGCCGTCGGCGCCCAGCAGGCTGAACCCGTACCGACCGTCTTGGGCCGTCGGCCAGCGCAGCGGCAACTCGGAAGGTTCCGCCGCGACGGCCAGGCACACCGCCCGCCCGCCTTCCTCCAACGCCACCTCGGCCAGCGCCATCGCGTGCGGCGTAATGACGTCGGTGAGCATGCACGGCTGCGCCGGCAATCGCTGGAACTGGAACAGCGGCGGAAGCTGCACGAACCGGGTTCGCTCGGGTGGCGCGCCGCCGATCGGACTGATGCCGGCCGAATAGTACCCCTCGGCCGCCGCCTCGAAGGCGAGTTCGAACCGCACGTCGGTGCTTTCCGCGGGCAGGCGCCAGCGGCCCCGGGCCGTGGCGCCGCCGGCCGCGGCATAGTCCACCTCGACCGTCCGCTCGTCGACCTGCCGGACGGCCCGCCCGACGAGCAGGTGCATTTCGCCGGCGGTGTACGGATTCTCCCGCCCCCATTGCACCTCGTACTCCCGTCCGCCCACCCGAACCGTGGCCGGCGCGCGGTTCTCCGCCCAAACGGGTCGACCCTTCTGGTAGGCCGCTTCGGCCTTCTCGGCGTAGATGAGGAAGATGCGCTCCCCGCCGGCGGCAGGGGGAACCTCGTACCACCGGCCGGCTGCCTTGACGGCGGTTGTGCGGGTCACCTGCGCGGCGCCGGTCGCGTCGGGCTGGCTGCGGAAGGCGATGCGCACGCGGTCGTTTTCGAGCGCCGCCGGCGTGGCGGCGGGGGCGGCGGGCGCAATGGCTGGAGCGACGGGCAGGTCGGTCGGGTCGGCCATCGCGACGCGTTTGGGGCGCACCCGCCATCGGGCAAGCGCCGAAAGCGGCGTGCGGTTCGGGTCCACCTCGCCCGTGGTCAACAGCAGGTGAGAGCAGCGCGCGAAGCGGCTGCGAAGCGCCCGCAGCCCGAGCATGTGCTCGCCCGCGGCAAGGTCGACCGTGCCCATCCGCTCCCACGCCCAGCCTTCGGCGCCGTGTTTGCCGGCTTCCTCGGGTAGCGGTTCGCCGTCGACGGTCACCCGGTAGCGGCGCGTTCGCGGCATGTAGTTGGCGAAGTCTTTCGCGCGTGCCCAAACATGGTACACGCCGTCATGGGGTACTTCGACGGCCGTCATGGCGTCGACTACCGATTCCAGCGAGTCGCTCGGCCGGAGGTACTCGCCCAGGTTCATCCATCCGCCGGCGAACTGGAAGTCTTCAGCGCGGATCAGAAGGGTTGGATCGGCTGCCGGCGCAAGCGAGGGGGAAAGGGCAAAGCAAAGGTAACCGATCAACAGCACAGGGCGGCAGGGCCGCCAAACAATGCGAGCTTCCGCTCGAAGCCAAGGCCATGACTGTGTGAAAAAGTTCACAATGTTTGCGGTTAGTAGTACAGGATAGGTTCGCATGGGAGGGTGCTTTCGCTCAACGGCTTTCTTTCTCGGCGCTTTGCGGCTTACCATCTTCGTATGGAAGCTTCGTGAAACCCGGATGACGGTCGAGCCGGTACGCAGGGGTAACTTGCGGCGCGAAATCCGAGTGAGAAACAGGGGCCTGACGGCCCCCGCTCGCCTGCCGATTGGCAATGCTTGGGATTACTTCGGCGGGCTCGCCTTCCCCACGCCGTGACGCATCAGCGACTTCAGCTCCTCCAGGTGGTGTTCGTAAACTCCGCGGGGAGTGGTTCCGTGCTCCTTGCACAGCGAGGCCGCCATGCCGAGCACCTCGCCCATCATGCCCGTGGTGCGCTGCACGCGGATCGTGCCCAGAGCCACGTGCGTCGCGCTGATGTTCCGCCCGGCCATCAGGAGGTTCTCCACGTTCCGCGAGTAGAGGCAACGGAACGGGATCGGGTACGGTTGGATTCGTTTGTGGCGGGCGACGGAGCGGAACTCCTCGCCGGGGAACTGCTCCGAATTTTTCGGGTGCGGGTAGTGCAGGTCGATCGACCAGGTGGTGGTAACGCACGCATCGGAGTACGGGCGGCGCTCCACCAGGTCCTGCTCGGCAAGGATCACGTCGCCCAGCAGACGCCGCGATTCCCGCTTGCCGCCGATGTACGCCACCCACGCCAGCCGGTGGCTGGCGAACCGCTCCTTCACGTCGCTGTGGTTCTTCAGGTATGCCCAGTTGCCGAAGATGGCCCGGAAGGCGTGGTCGCGCACCGCCTCGAATTCAGCAATCTGGTCCATGTTCATGCCTACCTCCCAGTCCCAGTCGCCCTTGGTCGTGCGGTGACAGGTTGCCCCGGTGAACGGCAGAGCCCAGGGGCAGTCGGGAAAGGGAACCGGGCGGTCCTCCTCGACGGCGTACCACTGGACCGACGTGCCCATCACCAACCGGTCGGGCTCCTCCGGGGCGAGCGACTCGCCGGTTTCCGACCGGGCCTCGCGGCCCACGCGGTAATCTGCCCCGGCAAGGTAGCCGAGCGTGCCGTCGCCCGTGCAATCGGCGAACAACGTGCCGGGGAACCGCAACTCGGCACCGTCCTCGATGTGTCGGGCAATGACGGCCGCAATGCGGTCGCCCTCCAGTTCCACTCGGAAGGCATGCATGTTCAAGAACAGCTCGATGTTCTCCTCTGCCCGGACGGCGTCGAGTTTTCGCTGGTCCTCGTAGTTCGAGGCCGGCCCGGCGTTGTGTTCCAGCTTTTCCGGGTGCTTCTCGATGATGGCGAACACTTCCTTGCTGCGGGGCAGGCCGGGGTTTCGTTTGGCATCGTGGAAGTTGTGGTGCCCGACGGGCCCGATCTCGTCGACCAGATCGCCCAGCCGGGGATACGGCTCCTGGTGGATTCGGCCCGAGAGGCCCACGCGCACCTCGGAACTGTTGTTGCCGCCCAGCACGGGCCGGTTCTGGACGAGCGCCACCTTCACGCCCAGGCGTGCGGCCGAGACAGCCGTGCAAATGCCCGCCATCCCGCCGCCGACCACCACAAGGTCGAACTCGCCCGCGTCGGGCGGAGTTTCAGGAAGCCCGAGCATCGCGCGCCGCCAGGCGAGCATCTTCTCCATGCAAAGGGGACAGTCCCATTTTCGCGGCCTCACCGGCGACCCATGGGGCTTTTCGGGCGCTGCGCCGCGAAAATTGGGACAGTCCCCCATGCATGGCTCGGGCGGCGCCAGCTTGAGATCGGTCGTCAGCACGATGGCATCGCAGCGGCCGGCGAAGCCGGTCAGGTCGCGGAGGGCCAGCGTCGTGCGCCCGGCCTCCACCTCGACCGCGCCGCCGTCGTGCCATTGCCACTCGGCCCCCTCGGTGCCGAACACCGTGGGCAGCTTCTTTCCGTTGACGCTGACCTGGAACTTGCCCGGGCTGCCCTCGGCCTTCCAGGTGGCCGTCCAGTCGCGCGTGCGCACCAGCACACGGTAGCGGCCCGCCGCGGGAATATCGACCGTGGTCGTTGCATCCGCAACCGGCACGCCCAGTCCGTGGGCCAGCAGATAGGGCGAGCCCATCTGATCCATGCTCTGCTGGTCGACCACCCAACCGCCGTGCTTGTCGAAGCCCTCGGCCTCGACAAGCACGGTATGGTGCCCGGCGGCCGCCGGGCATTGGCATGCCAGCAGCGAGAAAACGAACAAGCTTGCAACGTGGGCGGAGGAAGGCATGGCGAATATCCTCGTGGCAGGGAACATGCTCAGCGCAGGCGACCGGCGGTGCGCCCTTCCACCATACCCGGTTCCGCCGCGGTTGTCCAATCGGGCGCGGCCTCGGCGAGCGGAGGGCGTGAGCTTTCGTTTTCTTGCATCGTTGGAATTCACGCTTTCGCGTGCGGGACACGTCGATATCTGTTTCGCACGCGAAGGCATGGACTCCGACGGCGGCATGTGTGTTCCCACACCAAGTGCTTCCGGCTTGCCGGCGGGGTGGGGAACTGTGGCAGCACTTGCCTCCCCGGGGTGCCGCGTTCATAATGGGGCGGTGCGGTCGGCATATCGGATGGCCCGTGTCGGCGTTTGCCCTGCCCGCCCACGCTACCCTCAGGAGAAACGCGATGAAACCCACCACTCGACGCACGTTTCTGAAACATTCCGTGGCCGCCGCGGCGGCGTGCGGCGCCGGGCCGCTGGCCGTCTCGGCGGCGCGGGCCGAGGAGAAGCCCGGACGGCACATGGCCCTGGGGCTGGTCACGTACATGTGGGGCGCCTCGTGGGACCTGCCCACGCTCATCGACCACTGCGAGCGGGGCGACATGGCCGGCGTGGAACTGCGCACCACGCACCGGCACGGCGTCGAGCCGAGTCTGAGCCCCGCCGAGCGGGCGGAAGTGAAGAAGCGGTTCGCCGACAGCTCCGTCACGTTCGTCGGCCCCGGCAGCAACGAGCGGTTCGACCACCCCGACCCAGACGCCCTCCGCCGGGCGATCGAAACGACCAAGGCGTTTGTCAAACTCAGCCACGACGTGGGCGGCAGCGGTGTGAAGGTCAAGCCGAACAGCTTCCAGAAGGGCGTTGATCCGGAGGTGACCATCGCGCAAATCGGCGAGTCGCTCAACGTCGTCGGCAAGTTCGCCGGCGACTACGGCCAGCAGATCCGCCTCGAAACGCACGGCTCCTGCGCCCCGCCGCCCATTATGAGGCGAATCATGGACCACGTAACCGATCCGAACGTGGGCATCTGCTGGAACTCGAACGCCGTCGACCTCGAGGGCGAGGGGTTCGAGCACAACTTCAACCTGTTGAAGGACCGGTTCGGCGAAACGGTCCACATCCGCGAGTTGGACCGGCCCGGCTATCCCTGGCAGCGGCTCGTCGACCTGCTCGTTGCCATGGACTACCGCGGCTACCTGCTGCTGGAATGCACCAGCAAGCCCGACGACTACGTTGCCGCCATGGCCGCCCAAGCCCGGCTGTTCCGGGAGATGGTTGCGAAGGCAGTGTGAGGGGGAGCCACGAAAGACACGAAGCACGCGGAAGAGGCTTCATCAACTTCCAGCGCCAGCACCCGGGTTTATCCCGGTGCGGCGATGATGGCGTGCCGGCTCCTGGGGGCGGGATGGGCTTGGTTCAGACTGGCGTTGCCACATAGGGATAGTCCAGGATTCTTTCGTCGGAGGTCACAAGGGGACAATCCATCAAACGAGCGGTCGCCACAATGATCTGGTCGGCAGGGTCATTGTGAAACGCGTCCGGCAAGCGAGTCGACTCAACGGCAATTCTCGGCTCCAGAGCAAGCAGCATAATGCCCGGATACCCCAGGGCCAATCGCATCCAGTCGTCGACCGGGATCGGCAATTCCAGGCGATTCTTTTCAGCGAGCTTGGCAACCTCCCAACAAGAGATCGCACAGACGCCAAGCCCCGATTCCTCATGTTCTTGAATGAGCTTGCCGTGTGCTGCGGAAAGCGGCGCATGACCATGCACCCACCAAATCCAGATGTGAGTATCCAGCACAATCACTGGAGAACCTCCCACTGGTCATCTGCCGCCGGCTTCGTGGGTTCAAGAAGGCGAACAGGCGTTCCGCGCAGCGGATAGCGGAGCGCCGTCTGCTGTTCGTCGGTAAGCGGCTGACGAAGCGCCGGACGCTCCGGGAGCTTCACCTGCCTTGCTTCCTCGGCATTCCTGATGGGACGAAGTCTGTCGGTAGTCATCTCGTAAGCCTGACTTCCAAGGATTGGCCGGGACGGTGGCGGGATCATGTTGGCTGATTTGTGTTGCCGAGAATATGGGCCGACTCATGAGGAAGGCCGGTTACCAAGCCACCTATCATAAGTATATCACGGCGGCATTGCTGCGTCAATCACGAGTTCGTGCAGGGCGCAGACGGCACACGGCGTGCGTCTGCTATTTTGGCCGCGGTCCCCAGCGCCACGATCCGCAAGGGTGCCTCTTCCGCGAAATGGTCGCGAAGGCGGCTTGAGGGGGAAACCACGAAAGGCACGAAGCAGCCGAAAGGGAGTGCATCCGCCGTTTCTCCGCAATCCGCGCGCCACTCACACCTGCATGGTTTCGTGTGCTTCGTGTATTTCGTGGTCGATCCGAGAGCAGCTCGGTGGAGTTTCGAAAGCACCATGCCGACTTGTCGCTGCCAGCCTGGAATTCAGGCGGCCATTCTCCGCAGAAGTCTGCGGGGGAATGAAGGCAACGGCGTTTACGAGCGCAAGGCAGACGATGACCGCAATCCATTCTCCGAGTATTGGAGGCGAATACGACAGGTCGAACTCGACCTTGTCGCCGTCGTCCATTTGCTTCGGCCAGGCGCGGCGGGGTGGGGGCAGTTGCCGGGTCCACTGCAAATGGAGCGTTTCCGGCAGTGCCACGGCCGCCGGCGCCGCCCCGATCCCGGCGGCATCGTAGCCCCACGTGGGCCAGTCGGCTCCGAACGCGCCGGTGGCAACCAGGGTGAGCGCCCGATATAATGAACGGGTCGCGCGGGCTGCCCTGCTGAGGGGCTTTGGGCGTATCGCCACGAGGACGCCGGTGAGCACTCCGTTTCCCATCGTTTTGTTCCTTCCCGGATTAGGGCCGAAAGCGTCGGCCGGTCTTTCCGGCGAACGTTCCGCCGTGCTGAAGGTCAGCCACATCACCCCAGGATAGAGGTTTGTCATGCACACGTCCACCTTGGCCCATCGTCGCTGTTCTGCCCGGCGTGCTCATTCCGGCGGGCAACGGAGCCTGGCTTTTCACTTGATTACGGCCTTTCTTGCGGGCTGGTTGCTCTCCGCGAACGCAACGGCCGCCCCGCCGGAAGTCGCTTCAGAGGCCGCCGCACGGCCGGCGAACCGCGCCGAGTCGTTCCGCGCGCTCGCCGCGCGGCTGGGCGTGGGCGAGGGGTCGGTCGTCGCCGACTTGGGCGCCGGCCGCGGCGCCGACACGTGGCTGTTGGCCGATATCGTCGGGCCCACCGGCAAGGTATACGCCCAGGAAATTACCGGCAAGATGATCGAGTCGCTCAAGAAGGAGGCCGAGAAGCGCGAACTGGGGCAGGTCGAGACGGTGCTCGGCGCGTCCGACGACCCCCAACTACCGGAAGCCTCCACCGACCTGATCTACATGCGGCGGGTGTACCACCACTTCGCCCAACCCCGCAAGATGCTGCGCGGCATTTTGCGCAGCTTGAAGCCGGGCGGACACCTCGTGATCGTCGACCGGTACCAGGGGACGTTGCGAACCTGGGTGCCGGTCGAAGTGCGCGAGCGCGAACACCATTGGACGTCGGAGGCGACCGTTGTGCGCGAGGCGCGTGAGGAGGGCTTCGCCTTCGTCGGCTGCTTCGAAGACGTTTGGCACGAGCAGGGACCGTTCGTGCTGGTATTCCAGCGGCCCGACGCCCCGGGCCTGTCCCACGCCGACCCCGACGCGCCGCTTCCCCTGGCTGCCAACGCTGCCGACGTGCTGCTTGGCGAGCGCCGCTTCCGGCGGCCCGCGATCGTCGCGCTGGGCGAAGCCCGGAAGCTCATCGGGCCCATCCTGGAGCGTTCGGCCGAACCGGGGCTCGAAATCGTCCTGCACGAGTGGGCCACGCAGAAGGACGAGCGCCCGCCGCTGCCCGCCGGCGTCGAGCTGCCCGCCATGCTCGCCGAGAAGGGCGAGCCCGAACTGGGACCGGAGCCGATCGACGCCGTCTTCTTCCTCGACAGCTACCACCTGCTGTTCCACGGGCCGGCACTACTGGCGAAACTCCACGAGCGCCTGACGCCCGACGGCGCGGTGACCATCCTCGACCGCAAAGCGACCAAACCGCTTTCGCGCCGCGAGGCGAGCCACCGCCGGCAGATCGCTCCGGAGGTGGTCCGCCAGGAGATGGAAGCCGCCGGCTTTGCGCTGAAGGCCGCAGCCCCCGCGCCCGCCGACGACCGCTTCGTGCTGGTGTTCGGCAAAGGCGAAGGAGTTCGCGGGCCCTAAAGCCCCTGCTGTCCGGAGTTTCGAGCCGGGTGCTGCCCGTCCGGGCGGAATGCAGAGGCACACCGGCGACGGTGTTCGTCGCCGAGGAGACCGGCCGAAGCGGACCGTCCTGTTTTCGCCGCGAAAGGGCGTTCTCCAAAAAGAACATCTCCTCCGCTGCGAAAATTGGGACCGTCCCCATGCACGGAAAACGCCTCCTCACGCCACCTCGTGGAACCGGGTCTTCGGTGCGCCGCATACGGGGCACTTGTCGGGCGCGTCGCCCACGACCGTATTGCCGCATACGTCGCACACGTGGATGTCGGCCACCGGAAGGTCGCTGCCGTCGGTGAGACCTTTCAGGGCCTCGCTGTACAAATTGTGGTGAATCTCCTCCACCGCCATGGCGTTGCGGAACGACACAAGCGCAGCCTTGTTGCCTTCCGCCTCGGCCTGCTCGATGAACGCCGGGTACATCGACCTGAACTCGTGCCCCTCTCCCTCGATGGCCACTTGCAGGTTCGCCGCTGTGTCTTTCACGCCGCCGAGCACGCGCAGGTGGGCGTGGGCATGGACCGTTTCGGCCTCGGCCGCCGCGCGGAACAGCTTCGCGATTTGCGCATGGCCTTCCGCCTCGGCCTTCTTGGCGAAGGCCAAGTACGTTCGATTCGCCTGGCTCTCGCCGGCGAACGCCTCTTGCAGATTCTCTTGGGTAGACATGCGTCGGGTTTCCTCCTGCTGGGGTTGCGGGATACTCTCATCAGAACGCGGCAAGGGGACAGTCCCATTTTCGCGGCGGATCGGGTCAGCTATTGGGTCTTGAACCTCTTGTGCCGCGAAAATTGGGACAGTCCCCCGTGAATGGCCGTCCGGCGGCGACCAGGCGACGCCCGTATACCGGACACCCGCCAAGTCGGCCATTTCGCGCTTCCACGTGGCGACGTCGTCCAAATGGAATTGCCGCAGGTGTGGGTGGCCGCACGCCCGGGCCATAATCCTCATCAATTCAACCGATGCCTTCAGGAACCGGGCCAGCCGCGCCGCCGAATGCTCGACATTCAGCCTTGCCCGAAGGTGCTCCTGCTGCGTGGCGACGCCCGAGGGGCAGTTGTTCGTATGGCAAATCCTCGCGCCCACGCAGCCGACCGCCTGGATGGCGGCGTTGGCCACCGCGACGCCGTCGGCGCCGAGGCATAGGGCCTTGATGAAGTCGGCCGGTGTTCGAAGCCCGCCGGTGACGATGAGCGTTACGTCGGTGCGGCCCCGCCGGTCGAGGTGGCGGCGTGCCCGGGCCAACGCGGGAATGGTCGGCACGGAGATGTTGTCGCGGAACAGCAGGGGCGCCGCGCCGGTGGCCCCGCCGCGGCCGTCGAGGATGATGTAATCGACGCCCGCCTCGAGCGCGAAGTCGAGATCGGCCTCGATGCGCTGGGCCGACATCTTCATGCCGATTGGAATGCCGCCGGTCACCTCGCGCACCCGATCAGCGAAGCGGCGGAAGTCGGCCGGCGTGGTAAGGTTGGGGAACGCCGGCGGCGAAATGGCGGCCTGTCCTTCCGGCAGGCCGCGCACCTGCGCAATCCGGGCGGTGACCTTATTGCCGGGCAGATGCCCGCCGGTGCCCGTCTTGGCCGCCTGGCCCGCCTTGAAATGGAACGCTTGCACCCTGGCGAGCAGTTCTTCCGTGTAGCCGAACCCGGCCGAGCCCAGCTCGAACAGGTAGCGGGAGTTGGCGGCGTTTTCTTCGGGCAGCATGCCGCCTTCGCCCGAGGCGATGCCCGTGCCCGCCATCTCGGCCCCTTGGGCCAGGGCCGTTTTGGCCTCTTCCGAGAGGGCCCCGAAGCTCATGTCGGAAACGAACAGGGGGATTTCCAGCCGCAAGGGCCTCTTGGCGTTCGGGCCGAGGATCAGTTCGGTGCCCACGGGAACATCTTCACCCAGGGGTTTGGGGTTCAACTGGCCCGGCAGAATCTGGATATCGTCCCATTGCGGAAGTGTGGGCTTGGGCACGCCCATCGCGCCCATCGGGCCGTGGTGCCCCGTCTGGTCCAACCCGTCGCGTGCCAGGGCGTGGATGAACTCGACGGTCGGCTCGAACGGCGTGTTCTTCGGGGCGGGAGCGCCCGGACCGGCAGCACGATCGGCGGCCGGCGCCGCCTCAGGCTCGGGTTTCGCCGGCGAGGAATCCTCCCCACCGGCTGCGGGCGATTCTTCCTCCGCAGGCTCGAAGGCCGACTTCTCGGAGCCGCATTGCGGGCAGGTCCAATCGTCGGGCAGAGCGTCCCAGGGCGTGCCTTCCTGCTCCTCGTCGTAAACATACCCGCATACGGAACATACGTACTGGGCCATCAATGCTGCTCCTTCCGCTTCTGGCAGTCCGGGCACGTACCCGAGGAATGGGTCGAGATAAGCCGGCTCGACACTCGCCGGAGGCCGTCATTATCGCCCTGCCCGGATTTCTATTGCAAGCCCCCCCGGAAGTCGCCCCGGCGCGGTCGTAGGAACGGACTCGCAGGATCGTCCGCGACACTCCCCCTGCAGGAGTCGATGCTCCGGTTCCCGGCGTCGCCCGTCGGCAAGCCGAGGTTGAGGTCTGCTTGGCCGGCGCCCGGGCGGGCCAAAGATCGATCGCTGTGCTTGACAACGGCAGCGGCCGGCAATAGTCTTGGAGTGGCTGTGACAATCGCGTGGGCACTGCTGAATACGCGCTTTTAGGGGCTCCATATTATGAATGCAATTCGCGTTGAAACGACTATTGAATCGGACGGTGTGCTTCACATTGCGAATCTTCCATGCCAGAAGGGGGATCGGGTCGAAGCGATCATCACGCTCCAGGCTCAGGTGGCCGAGGGTGAAAGGCAAGCTGCCCGGGAGCGATTTCTGGCCCGCACAAGCCAATCCCCATTCCGGTCGTCGGAACCGTACCCCAGTCGAGACGAATTGCATGAACGTTGTTGACACAAATGTGTGGATCTATTGTCACGATGCTCGCGATCCGGCAAAGCAGCAGACGGCAAGGCGAATCATTGCAACGGCCGAACCGATGGCGCTGCTTTGGCAGGTGGGCTGCGAGTTCATCGCCGCAGCACGGAAGTTGGAGCCTTTCGGATTCACGGAAGATCAGGCTTGGCAGTCGCTGGCCGATATGCAGGCTATGGCGAACGCCGTCTTTCTGCCGACGCTGGACATGTGGCCGCGGTGCCGGGCAATTCGGGCGAAGTGTGGAATTCACTTCTGGGACGCTTTGATTCTGGCGGCTTGCGTTCATTACGGAGTCCAAACGCTTTACTCCGAAGACATTACCCAACACGACTTCGACGGACTGATAGTCGTCAATCCATTCCATTGACTGGCTGGGGCTTTCTAGAGTGGGTTTGACCCGAACAACGCGCAGGCCGGGCTGTGCCCGCCGTGAGACGCACGGCGCAAGCCAGGTCCGTCCCGCCGGGCAGCCCCAATCGATCCGAGCCCGGCGGCACTCCCGTGCCCGACCGCATCATTGACAACTACCGTGTCGCAGGCTATGCTGTGCGGCGTTATGGGAGGGCCCGAAGCCGGGGCTTCCCGTGGTACCCCCCTCTGGCAGCAGGGCCATCGGACCATGCAATTCATCGAAATGACCGGAAAGACGCTGCTTTCGCTCGTCGAGGAAGACGAGGCCACCGGCCTGACCGCGGAACAGCTCGCCCAGGTGGGCGTGGCCGAGCGAAGCGTCGTGCGCATTAACCCGCAGGGCGATATCGAGTTGCGCCGCCGCGACGGCTGGGACGTCATCGGCGGGCTGCTGGGCGAGTTCGAGGAGCGGGTGCAGCGAGTTACGGGCCTCGACTGGGCCTGAACCGCCTTGCACGAACTGCGTGAGATAGGCTTTCAGCCTGTCTTTTATCCGCCGACTAACCTGCTATCCAACGCGCAATTCGGCCCCCTGTTTGATTGCATCGTATCACGCAGCCGTTGGCGGGGAGCTTTCTCCTTCGAATCCAGCAGCCGAAACGACCCTCGCCAAAGTCGCATAAACGCTTCCAAACCTGACCATTCCGGGAGACTTCCATGATCGACCCTCGACAAACTCAGCATGGCACGGCAACCAGCCGGCGCGGCTTCCTCGGCGCCGCGGCGTTGGGTAGCGCGGCCCTGGGCAGTTTCGTGCATGCGGACGAAGCGGAACCGCGCAAGCTGAAACTGGGCGTGATCGGAGTGGGCTGGTACGGCATGGTCGACGCCAAAGCCGCCCTCGCATCGGGTGGCGCGGAAGTGGCGGCCGTATGCGACGTCGACTCGGAACACCTCGCCCGAAGCATCGAGGAGATCGAAAAGCTCCAGGGCGCCCGGCCTCGCGGCTTCAAGCGCTACCAGGAATTGCTCGACGTGCCCGGCCTCGACGCCGTCATCATTGCCACGCCGCCGCAGTGGCATGCACTACAGTTCCTCGACGCCCTGAAGAAGGGGCTCGACATCTACTGTGAGAAGCCGCTGGCCTACGACGTTCGCGAAGGGCAGGCCATGGTGGCGGCGGCGAAGGCGTCGGACCGCATCGTGCAAATCGGCCTTCAGCGGCGGCAAAGCCGCGCGTTCGCCGCGGTGAAGGAACTGATCGACGCCGGCGAACTGGGGCGGGTTGTTCAGGTCGACGTCCAAATCCACTTCCGGGCCGGCACGGCCGACCCCACTCCCCAGGCCCCGCCCGAATCGCTCGACTGGGACCTCTGGTGCGGACCCGCCCCGAAAATCCCGTACAGTCCGCAGGTCGGGCACCGACGCTGGCGGCTGGAGAAGACGACCGGCCACGGGCATCTGGTCGATTGGGGCATCCACAACGTCGACGCGGCGCGGACGGTCCTCGGCCTCGGAACGCCTCGGGCGGTGACGGCCGCCGGCGGCCTGTACCAGTACGCGGGCATCATCACCACGCCCGACACGCTCACCGTGCACTTCGAGTTCGACCGTTGCCCCGTTGTGTGGCGACACCGGCTTTGGGGCGCGCAGGAGTACGCGCCGGAAGTGAACAACGGCGTGTTCTTCTTCGGCGAAAAAGGAACCGTGTTCGCCTCCGACAGCCGTTACGTGGTCATCCGCAGCCCGAAAGATCGGGAAGAGTTCGAACTGCCGGCCCCGCTCGGCCCCGACCACATGGCCGATTTCCTCGACGCCGTCCGCACCCGAAAGCAGCCGACCTGCGGCGTGGAGGAGGGCTTCCGCGCGACCCTGGCCGTGCAACTCGGCATGATCGCTTACGAAACAGCCTCGACCGTACCTTGGGACGACGACGAGCAAATCGTCGGCAACCCGCCGGCTGAAAAGCTGCTTAAGCGTCACTATCGCGCGCCGTACCAGCACCCGTGGCAGGGCTAGCGCCGCCGAACCGTGGTGGCCGAGGGTTCCATGCGAATTCTGATGATGACCAACACGTACCTGCCGCACGTGGGCGGGGTAGCGCGCTCGGTGGATGCGTTCACGCGCGAATACCGGCGGCGGGGGCACCGGGTGCTCGTCGTAGCGCCGCAGTTCGAGGGCGCCCCGGCCGATGAGCCCGACGTGGTGCGCGTGCCGGCTATCCAGAACTTCAACGGCAGCGACTTCGCCGTACGACTGCCCATTCCGGGCTACCTGGTCGGCGCGCTAAACAAGTTCGAACCGGAACTCGTCCACGCGCATCATCCATTTCTGCTGGGCGACACCGCGCTGCGCGTTGCGGCCGGTCGCAATGTGCCGCTCGTGTTCACGCACCACACCATGTACGAGCGGTACACGCACTATGTGCCCGGCGAATCGGACCTGATGAAGCGGTACGTAATCGACCTTTCGACCGGGTACGCGAACCTGTGCGACCGGGTGTTCGCCCCCAGCGAGAGCGTGGCCGACGTGCTCCGCCGGCGCGGCGTCGAGGTGCCTCTCGACGTGGTGCCGACCGGCGTCGACGTGGAACACTTCGCCCGGGGCGACCGCCGACGGCTGCGCGACGAGTTGGGCATTCCCCCGGAGGCGACGGTCGTCGGGCACGTGGGCCGCCTGGCCCCGGAGAAGAACCTTCCCTTCCTGGCCCAAGCCGTGGCGGTCGTACTTCAACGGCGGCCGGATGCCCGGTTCCTGGTGGTCGGCAGCGGGCCGTCGGAGCAGGCGATTGAAGAGACCGTTGCCGAGGCCGGCGCCGCCGACCGCTTGCACCTGGCCGGCGTGCGTTCGGGCCAGGCGTTGGTCGACGCCTTCCATGCCATGGACGTGTTCGCCTTCGCCTCGCACAGCGAAACCCAGGGCATGGTGCTCACCGAAGCGATGGCGGCCGGTCTGCCCACCGTGGCCCTCGACGCGCCGGGAGCCCGCGAGGTGGTTCGCGACGGCCGCAACGGGCGGCTGCTGCCGCGGGAAGATTCCGACGAGTTCGCCGCCTCGCTCGAGTGGGTGCTGGAGAACCCCGAGCGTCGCGAAATGCTTCGGCAAGCGGCCCGCGAAACGGCTGAGGAGTTCTCCATGCCGCGCTGCGCCGAGCGGGCGCTGGCAATCTACGGGCAACTGCTCGAGGAGACGAAGACCTCGAAAGCGCACCATGCCCAAGACGCGGCAAACCCCTGGGAAGCGGCCCTTCGCCTGATCGAAGCGCAATGGGACCTCTGGTCAGCCAAGGCCCATGCCGCCGGCACCGCCGTCGCCTCCAAGCAGCGCCGCCCCAAACGCAAGGGCTGGCTCGAGCGTCTGCGCCGCCTTTGGGGCTGACGAGCGTTTCGGAGCCCACGGCCGGGGAGTTCGGCTCTTTTGCCTCTAGGTGCAAATCCGTCGGCCGAACGAAGGAGTTCCACCCAATGAAGCGGACGGCATAACGGAGCGAGCCTGCTACTTTGCCGCAGTTTGCGCCTGGAAACGGAAGAGCCCGGATTTCTGAATCCGATCCTCCGCAAGTCGCGAATCTTCTAACGATGCGACAATACGTCGCTCTACCTCGAGTGGGACAGTTGCCCCGCATGGGCTTCCCACCCCTTTGATGCGACATTCCCAGCCGCCCCCGGCCTTAGAAAGCAATGAGGACAACTGCCATGGTTCACGCATTGATCGACGCTCCCTTCCATCGCTTCGCCGGACTGAACGGCGACGACGGCCACAAAGGGCATAGGACCAGACCGCCGGCATCGGGCAACGGCGCGGCGGCAGGCCGTGAGGTCGACCTGGCCGTCATCGAAGACGCCGTCCGGACGATCCTGGGCGCCGTGGGCGAGGACCCCGACCGCCCGGGGCTGCTCGATACCCCGCGGCGCGTCGCCCGAATGTATAAGGAGATGTTCTCCGGCTTGCACACCGATCCTGCTCGGCACCTGAAGGTGACCTTCCCGGAGGAGTACGACGAACTGGTGCTGGTGCGCGACATCCGCTTCACCAGCATGTGCGAGCACCACCTGCTCCCCTTCAGCGGAGCGGCCCACGTGGCGTACCTGCCCAAGGGCCGAGTGACCGGCCTGAGCAAGATCGCTCGGGTGGTCGAAGAAGTGGCCCTGCGCCCTCAGGTACAGGAGCGCATGACGCAAACGATCGCCGACATGGTCGAGCGAGAACTGGATTCCGCCGGCGTGGCCGTCGTCATCGAGGCCGAGCACTCCTGCATGGCCATCCGCGGCATCCGCAAGCCCGGCAGCCTCACGGTTACCAGCGCCCTGCGCGGCATATTCCGGACGAACGCCGCCAGCCGGGCGGAAGTCATGTCGCTCATTTTAGCGAAGCCGCAAAGGTAGGATCGGAGCATGCCATGATCATCGAAAAGAGCTACAAGTTCTACGCGGCGCACCGCAACGAGGAACTCCACGACAAGTGCCGGAACCTCCACGGTCACCGTTACGGCATCCGTTGTCTCTTCCGCGTGGAGCGGAATGGTTCGATTTCGACCCTGTTCGGCGATTTCGACGAGAAGATCGAACCGTTCCTGAAGCGAGAATACGACCACGCCATGCTCATCCACACGGCCGACCCTTTGTACGCGGCCCTGACGGATTACATGCGACGCACCGGCGACGTGTTGCGTCTGAAGCGGTTCGACGCGCCCACGTCGGTCGAGAATCTGGCGTTTCGGCTGTTTTCTGAAATCTTGGAAATGGGCTTTACGCTCGACCGGCTCGAAGTGCAGGAGACCGACACCAGCACGGTCGTGTACACCCGCGAGGATTGGAAAACCGATCAGCGCCGCACGGGCGACCGTGCCCCGACGGCCGCACGAAGACGAAGGGCTTTCTCGTATGCGGCGGGGCCCGATTCCTGCCAAGCTGCCCCGGCATCGGGCGAACCGGCCTACTGCGACGCCACCTGACCCATCCAAACCCATGTTCCATGCCGGAGCCCTGACATGAAACTATCGATCATCGCCGGAAGCCATCGCCACGAGGCGGAATCGGCGCGCGTGGCGCGGTTTATCGAGGCGTCGCTGGACAATTCGGCAGCGGTGCAAACCTACCTCCTGTCGCTTTCCGACAACCCCCTGCCGCTGTGGGACGAGGGCGTTTGGGACCACGACCCGAAATGGCATAGGCTGTGGTCGCCCATCGAATCGGAACTGGCCGGGTCGGATGGGTTCGTGATCGTTTCGCCGGAGTGGTCGGGCATGGTGCCGGCGGGGCTGAAGAACTTCTTCCTGCTGTGCGGCAGCGAGGTGCTTGCCCATAAGCCGGGACTGATCGTCACGTTGTCGGCCTCGCTGGGGGGCGCTTACCCGGTTGCCGAACTGCGCACCAGCAGCTACAAGAACACCCGGCTGTGCTACATCCCCGATCACGTGATTGTCCGCAACGTCGGCCAGATGCTTCACGGCGAGCAACCGGCCGACGCCCTCGACGCCGCCATACGCGCCCGACTCGCCTACTCGCTCCGCCTGCTGATCGAATACGCCCGGGCCCTGCGTTCCGTCCGTGCGGCGGGTGTATTCGATTTGAAAAGCTTTCCGTACGGCATGTAACGGCGTCGATTCACAAGTCGTACTCCGCCATGGTTGAGACCATAGTTCCACCACTCGGAACGTCACCTCGGCCTCGGTCGTGTAAGGGCTCGCGAAGGAATAAATGGCCTTGTTTAGGCGCGGCGAGGACAAGGCT
>CAYPWB010000051.1:0-22605 GCA_964414315.1 uncultured Planctomycetaceae bacterium
TTGCTTCCGGGCGACGGCTTCCGCTACGTCGTCCATCACGTCGTCGGCCTCGTTCCGGTCGGGCGTCTTGAACCGCCGGTGGAACACTCGCAGCGCCATCGGCACGCCGAAGCGAATTGCCAAGGCGAACACGCCGGTCGCACCGGTAACAGAAACCAGTAGTTGGACAAGAATCTGCCCAAGCCACCCTAGCATGGGCTCCGAGGTCGCTACGTCGGCCGCCCCCCGAAGGTCGCCGCTCGCAACCCGCCCCACGGCTTCGCCCGCCTCCTTGGGCGTGTCCTCGATGATCCGCTTGTGCTTCTCGGCTTCCTCCCTGGCCGCCTGCCGCTTTTCCAGCGATTCGAGCGACCGGCCGATTCGGTCAAGGGAATCATTGATCGGCGTTAGGTCGATAGACAGGGCATCGAGGGGGTGGTACTGAATCGCAGGCGGCGGCCCGGGCTGCCCGCTGTCCGGAGGCAGACTCGGCCACGTCCCGCCGCCCCCCTGCTGCGGCTCGCCCTGTTGCGGCGGGCAGACACCGCCGGGCGGGCACAAGCCGCCCCCGCCCTCCCGGCGGCCGAAGATGCCGAGCCCCCATTGTCGCTGCTGGGTCGGAATCTCAGGCATCCCTACCGCCGTCGAGTTGGGCGGGGCCCGGGGCGCGTTGGCCGCCGTCCGTGGGCTCAATGCCTGGTACGTCGCCTCACTTGATACGGCTAATCCGGTGTACTGGTCGTTGCTCCGCGCAAACAGCACGCCCACGATCGCCGAACCGTCCTCCGTCACGATGCCCGAGCCGCTGCGCCCGTTGGCGGGCGCTGGAGTGAAGTACATGCTGGTCCCTTCGTAGCCGGTTACGTGCCCGCGAAACAGGGTCGGCCAAGTGCCGCCCGCCGAACCCACCGATACGATCGGGGTCCCTCGCGGCAGAACGGTCCCTCGCGGTGCCATGGGTATCACCGGCGGCACAAGGCCACCGAACACTCCTTCCTGTACCGCCACGACGGCTACATCTCGGTCTTTATCCGCGCTTCGCATAAGTACCCTGGCCGGAACCGCACCGCCCGCATGGCCGCGATGCCAAAACTCACATTGGACCGTCGAGGCGTTGCCTACCACATGCGCGTTCGTCAAGACAAACAAGTGCCCTTGGGACCGCTCGAACGCGATGCCGCTGCCCCGGCTGCCGTCCGGCGCTGAAATCCGGCAGGTCGCGTCGATCACGTCGGTCGCGTAAGCGGGTAAGCACAGCAGCGGCACAAGAAGCACCGCAACAAGCATCGGAATGAAGGTTTTCACGATAAAGCTCCTTGTCGAAAAAAGGCAGGTGGACAGGTAGCCCGGAGTTACCCCCGGGCTACCCCGTCCGCCCCGTCCGCCCGCAACATCAGCCCTCTTTGTGCAACTGCGCCCAGCGCCACCACCGAAGGTGTGCGATGCTCTCAGCCGCCGCCCCCACCTTCGTCGCGAACATCGGCGCCAGCACAACGCCATCGGGGAACGTCGCCAGCGCAATATCCGCAGCGACCATCCAGTCGGTCGCGTACTCCACCCCGTCGAGCCAGAAGCGAATCTTCCGGGTCGGGTGGTCCGGATCGTACTTCATGCCGAGCTTGACGAAGGTGTCGGCTTCCATGTCGGCAATGCCCCCGGCCCACTCCACGACGTCCCCCGCCGAGGCCGCGTGTACCACGTCGAGTTCCTCGCCGCTTGCGTGAAGCGTCCGGAAGCCGATGTAGTCCTTGCTGGCCGCCATCGCGCCGGTGTCGTCCGCCAGAATGTCGGCATCCGCCGAGCCGGGCGTCATCAGCCCCAGGAAGAACGCCAGCGCGTTGTCCGCGATGCTGGCCTTCTTGACCGAAGCCTCGAACCACAGCTTCTTGGCGTCGGCCGCCGTGTCGGAAATAACCAACCCGCCGCCGCCCACCTGGATCGAACCCTCGTCGTTGTCGGCGTCGTTGCCGCTGATCTTCAAGCCGCCGCCTTGCAGACCGGCGGGCCCCAGGACAACGCCGGTGTCACCGTAGACGTTGTACTTGTCCGCAAGCGTCCCGTCCGGTGCCGTCCAAGTGGGGCAGTTGGTGAAATCGTCGTACCCGTAGACTCCCTTCGCCGGGTCCTCCAGGATTGCCAGCACAGGGCAATCGCTCCAAAGATCGGGTGAGGGGCCGTTCTTCTCCTGGCCCCGGTACTGTACGGAAAACATAGGAAAGTTCCTCGCGTGAAAGACTTGGTTTCAGTTCGAACTACTCAGCGTCACTCGGCGTCACTCGGCGTCACTCGGCGTCACACTTTGTAACCAACCGCGTTGCGGCGCCGGTCGATGCAGAAGTAGTTGTACGTCAGGTCGACGTACACAACGAACGTGTTGTGCTGGTCGGCCTTCTTCTCCGGTTCCGTTTCCCGCAGGAAGTCGCCCGCAAGAACCACCGGATAAAACGTCGCGTGGTCGATGTGGTAGATCGGCCGCGTTACGGGGGCGTGCTCGTCGAGGTACGGCACCCACACGATCGGGTGCTTACGGAACGCAAGGGTCACGCCGTCGATCGAAGCGATGTCGCGTCCCAGGTTCTCGTTCTGCGCCTCGCCCACGTCCTCCAGGTCGGAAATCGTTTCCTCGTCCACGTACATGCGGTAGCGCTCGCCCAGCTTGCCGTGAAGCTGCTGCACGTTCACCGGGCTCTTCCACCGAATCTTGCGGTGGGTCGTGCGGAGCTTCTTGATAAGGTCCGCTTTGGTCACGGCCTTATAGGTGAACGTGTAGTTCTTCCAGTTCGGGTTCGTAGTCGGGTTCAAGCCGGCCACTTCCGTATGCCCCGAAGGCGCCCCGCCGTTGAAGCCGGTCGTCGCGTTGGCGACCACCCAGTACGGGAGCCCGTAAGGCAACACCTTGTCGTCCACGTCGGGACAGGACCATGCCCGGGCTTCGAGCACGTCGGCAAGGTTGACCATCGCGCCCACGCGGCGGGGCTCGATCACCTTGACGATCAAGCTGCGGCCCCGGTTCATCAAGGTTTCCCGCCGCTCGAACGCCCAGGCCGTTCGGGCGTGACGCCACGGAATGTTGATCTGCGAAAGCAGGTCCTTCACGTCCACTTCATCGACCTCGAACAAGCCGACGTGCTTGGCGAGTTCCGGCAGTTTGGTCATCAGCGTGCGCTGAATCCCGATACCGTGGTCGACCTGCACCTTGTCCTTGCGCAGCCACTTCGGCAGGACTTCGTAGTCCTGCAAGTCCTGCGCGATCATCTGGAACCGGGGCGGCCCCAGTTCGTTCATGGTGCCGAGTACAAGATCGGCAATCTCTCGGTCTGAAAGAGTAGGCATTGTTTGGTGCCCCTATCTTGCGGGGAATCGGGCGCTCTCAGCCCGCCATCCCCTTGCGTTTATAGAAATTGTCCACAAACCTCGCGGCACGCTCCCTGCTGCTCAAAGGCTTGCCCTCCCGGTGGGTCGGCTTCGCCACAAACTGCCCGCGGACGTTTCTCGCCCGCTCGACCGCCTGCTTGTTCGCCACCGACTGCATCTTGTCGCCCGCCACAACCCGGATCGCCCGGTCGGCAAGAACCTTCTCGCCGGGCACAGACTGGCCGGTCTTTCGATACCCGGCCGCCAGCGCCTTCATGGTGGACTGAACCTCTTGGCGCATCTTTCGCGCCGGGCTATCGCCGGGAAGTGCATCCAGCGGCCCCTTGCCGAAAATCTCGGCGTAGTCATCGCCCAGCGAAGCGAAATGGGCATCCAATCGCTCCGTCTGCGCGGAAGTGTGCATCCCGTCCAGCCGTTGCTGGAGTGTGTTCACGTGGTCTACCAACGTGCTGATCTGGTTGACCATCTCGTCGTCGTAGATCGCCTTAAACTGGTCCGACACCTTCAGGTCGCCCTCGGCGGGCTTCTCGGCGGGCTTCTCGCCGGGCTTCTCGCCGGCTGCATCGCCATCCTTGCCCAACGCGGCGAAACGCCGATCCATCGTGTCGAGGACCGTGCTCAACTCCCCCTTGGAATCGAGCGACTTGGCTTGTTCTTCGGTCAGGCCGTAGTCGGCCCAATCGTCGCGGCTCAGGGGCTTGTCGCCCTTGTCGCCCTTGTCGCCCTTGTCGCCTTTGTCTGCGTCGGCTTCGTCCGGGCCTTCGTGGTCGTCGGTCGCGTCGAAGTCGTCGTCAATGTCGGCTCCGTACTCGGGCAGATCGTCCGGATCGTCGCTCTCCTTCACCGGCTCGTAGCCGTATTCCTCAAGCTCGACGTGCTCCGAAGCCATCGAATCGACGGGCTCGCCCTTGCCTCCGCCGCCGGCGAGTGCGTTGTCGACGACTTGGCCGGCGCTACTTGCTTGTCCTACGCTCATGGTTCTACCTTTGGGTTACTGGGGAACGGGGTCGCTGTATCCGGCGTTGCGGTCGAAGAAACCGAACGCCTCGCAGTATCGCTTGCGATGCTCAGGGGAAGTGAACACCGCACAGCCCTCTTTCGTGAAATGCGTCGGCACACCCATCTTGACGCTCTCGGCCTCCGCATCCTTCACCTGCGATTCGTCGCAGCCCATCGCATCCGACAGCATCGGCCAGTTGCCCGGCGGGCGGGCTCCGGGCCGCTCGGCCTGGAAGTCACGGCGGAACGTCTTGCCGCCCTTGCGAATCTTCCGTGGGGCCTCGCCCATCGGATAGAACCGCTCGATCACCGCGTTGCCGTTGCTGTAACAATACGTGGGCATGGTCTACCTCCTTGCTTACCGCATCATGGCCGCCGCCTCGGCGGGCTGGGGCATCGAGCCCATCAGCGCTTGGGCCAATGCACTCTCCTTCTGCGACCGGCTGCCGCCGGGCACGTTTTTGCGAACGTAGTTTCGGGTCGTGGTGGCCGGCTTCCCTGCGCCGCCCTGCTGCTGTTGCTGTTGGGCCAACTGCTCGGGGGGCACCATCAGGTGTGGAATCAACTCCGACAGTTCCGGCAGGTTCGCCTTGTCCGCAATCATGTGCAGCAACTTCTCGGTCGCCGCCACAAGGTTCTGCGGGGGAAGCAACTGCGCCGCCGGCATGACGACGCCGTTCCAGGCTTCCATAAGCTGCTTGACCTGCCCCTCGGGCTGCCGGTACACCATCGAGTAGGGCTCGATCGCGATTTGGAAGAGGCCGGGCTTCCCTTCGCGAGACTGCGCCGTCCACGGAATCGGGATCGAAAGCCCGGAATTGCCGATCGGCCGACTGAGCGGCAGTTCGACGAACGGGTCTTCGTACAAGTAGTGGGCGATGCCCGTCAGAATCCGGTCGACGAAATGCGTCAGCTTCCGCCGCATGAACACAAGCCGCTGGCTCGCGTTCGCACTGAGCATCTCTTCCTGGCCCAGTGTGTCGGCGGCCGAACCCAGCCCGCCCATCGTGTCGAGGTTCCCCGCGTGCCGGTTGAACAACTCGTTCAGCCCCAGGAAGAACGCCAGATTGATTTGGCTCGGGCCGCCGTAGGACACTTCCTTTGGGGTTTCCCCGTCGACCCGGAGAATGTCCCCGTCCCTTGAGTCGCGGATACGCTGGGCGTCTTCCTCGCTCCCGCCCCGGAACGGCAGGATCGTCTTCTGGTTCAGTGCTTGGCGCCCCAGCTTCAGGTACAAGGCGTTCGCCAAGTCGTGCATGTCCTTCCAGATCGCGACCGGCGGTAAGGGGAGTGCGTTCGACGGAACCACGTCGAAGCCCAGGGGGAGGAACGGCCCTTGCGGCGGCCCCTTCCACTCGACTACCCGCAGCGGCTTGGCTTCCTCGTTCTCCGCGTCGACCGTCACGACAAGGCGTTCCCGGGGAAGCCAGAGTTCCCAAAGCTCTACCTCGTCCTCGTACTCGTCGCGCTCCACGTCCATGCCGCCCGTAATCGTGTCGGCAAGCTCGTCGCCTTGCTCGGTCGTCGCCTGCTTGACCGTCCTTCGCAACCGCTTGCGGCGGGCCGGGTGGTATCCATCGAACTCCCGGGCCTCGTCCAAGGGCATCCGGTAGCGGTTCCCGCAGTAGCCCATCGACTCCCACGTTTTCGCGTTCATATCTTGAACCCAGTCGTCGGGGTCTACCCACAACGTGAAGGGTTCGCCGACACCGCCCCACCAACCTTGCAACTCGCCGGGACTGCTCTCGGCCATACCGATCTTGACGATCCCCTGGAAGAACAGCGCGTCCATCACCACGCGCCAGAGCGTTTCTTCCAGCCGCATCTTCTCGATCGAATAGTCGAGGGCAATCTTCAGTTCCGCAGCACCGTTGCGAAGCTCTTCCACGTTCGTCGCCACGTAGGCCCGCGGCGCCGCCCCGACCAACTGCTGCGTGTAGATCGACACCGCCAGTTCCAGGAAGTTGACCGGAACGTCCTCATACGCCCCGTTGTCCCCGTAATGACTGCCGACGTACTGCCGAATCGCGTCCAGCCGGTTCTCCCGGAACGGGCGCAGCTTCTCCCGGCTATGCGTCATCGCATCGCGGAGTCGCTTCAAGTCGCGTTCGTTTTCGGGATTCATGGTTTACAGGTTCACGTCCAGGCTGTTTGTCGAACTCTCGATTCCGCCGCCCGCTTTCGCCGCCACGCGAAGCACCCAACCGGTTCGCGAGGCTTCTCTTCTCGCTGCACGGCGGGCCGCGTTTTCGCCAGCTTCCACGCCAGCGCGTCGGCAATCACCCGGTCGCCGTGGTTGCTCCGGGCACCGGTCGGATCGAACGTATCCTGCGCTTTCGCGTGCTCCACCGACCCGTTGGTCGTGAAGATGTACTCCAGCGCATCGCGAAGACTCGCCTCGGAGCGGTTGATAAGCGTCTCTAACTCCAGCGCCCGCCGGTACTCGCCCAGCAGGGCCAGTTTGTTGTCCTTCGTCGGCACCCACCCCGGCACGCCCGTCATGGTCTTGACAACCGACTCTTCATCAACGCGGTAGTACACGTTGCGGTAGCCGGCCTCGATCACCGCATCGCCGAACTGACGCCCCGGGCCGTTTTGCTCCCACACCATCCGGGCGTTGCCCAGCCAGCGGGCCAGGGCCACGCCGTAGCGGCCGAAGGCTTCCGGGCGAATGTGCGGCGAAGCGTACTCCAGCACCTTTTCGAGCGACACTAGATTGATCCCCGAAGCCGCCGAATTGCTGGCGCCCGTGCCCGCCGATACGTCGAACCCGAGAACCGCCAGCGGAACCACCGCCGGCATCCCGTTCTGCCCGACCGGGAACCACAACCGCATCCGGCCCCGCGAATCCTCGCGCCACCCGATTGGCTCCAGTGTGTCCGGGTCGAACTCCAATTCCCCGACGTGCAGCGGAGGCCCACAGTGCCGGCCGATGTAGTCTTCGATCGAAGAAGCCGAGAAGAACTGATAGCTGGAGCCGAAGACGTCAATGTCCAACTCTTGGGCAATCTCCACCGCGTGCGCCGCCCGCTCACACTCCCCGGCGTACCAAACGCTCCGCAGCTTCCCGTCCTCGACCGTTACGCCCCGGGCGATGATCTTCTCGTCCAGTGAAGCCATCTCGGCGTGTGCATCCTCTCGGCCACGCCAATAATCCAGGTCCAGCGGGACGTAGACGCCCAGGCGGCGGGTGTAGAGCCCGACGGCCTTCAAGGGATGCAGCGACCAATGGAGCCGCAGCTTCCTGATCCTAGTCTGCGTCATCTTGTAGTACGCCGTGCCCGTACCCTGGTGGGTCGAATTGAAGATTCGGCAGGTCGTCGCATCGCGGGTGGCACTCAAAACCTTATGCCCCTGGTCTACCGCCGCGAACTCGTCCAGCAGAATCGCCGTTCGACGGTCGCCGCGGGCTACCTCCCCCGTCGTACTCTCCCCGTCGATCACCGACCCGTTCTCTGCGTTCCGAAGGTGCAGCTTCGTTCGCTCCCTCGCGGGCCGAAGCGACGGCGGCATGTTGTCGATCGCGAAGTCGAGCTTCCAGAAAAGGCTCTTCGGGTTGCCTGGATCGTCGACGTATGCCTCGACGCGGCTGACCATCAAGAAGCTCCGCAACTCGCGGAACATCCAGAACCACGCCAGAACAAGCAGGCAAATCCAACTTGCCCCCATGTCCCGGCTCTTCTCCAACAGCACGTCGCTCCCCGACTCCACCGCCGCCACCAAGTCGCGGATCGAATCGTCCTGAAACTCGTAGGTAATCATCGGTATCTTCGTTCGCGGCGACCGGCGCGGGTCATACGTCCAAACGAAACCGTTGATCCAGAACAGCGGGTCCTCGGCACACATCTGCCGGATGCCGGCCGCGAACGACTCGTCCTCGGCCATGCGGCGACACACGGCACGACGCCACGCAAGGTTTCCCCGAAGGTCCTTCGGAACCCGTTCGTGCCATCGAAATGTCGTCGCGGTCGCCATACTCGCCCTGTATTGGGGCAGCCAAGAAACGAAAAAAGCCATGCAGGGATGCAGCCCTGCATGGCTCATTGTGTCTTGGCCCGCCTACCCGCCCGCTGGCCGGCGGTCGGGGGCGTTGCCCGTGTATTGTCGAAAGATCAAAGTGGCAGGGGCGGGACTCGAACCCGCACGTACCGGGTTATGGGCCCGGCGAGCTACCAGTTGCTCTACCCTGCGTCAATCGTGCCGTCCTCCCCGCGAAGGTCTTTCAACATCGCCGCCGAATCTTCCTCGATCTCGTCGAGCATCGCCTCCAACTCCGCGTCCTGACGCTTGACCTCCGCACGACCCTCCTGCTTCGCTTCCTCGCTCCGCTTGCAGGCCGTCGTCCACATCGCGAAGAACTCCTTCTGCGTCCGATCGTCCGTCTTCGCCCACTCGTAGAGCGCCCACGCCTTCGGACCCGGGGCGTCCAGCCGCGTTACCGGCAACCGCTCCCGCATCTTACCCAACGCCTGACACACCCAGTCCAGCGTTTCCAAGTACGGTAAGTCCGCCTCCGGATAACCCTTCGCCGCACCCTTCGGCATCACGCACTTGGCCCCATACTTCTCGGCCACCAAATTGCGGGCGTCGTCGAAACTGATCGGCCGGCCGGCGGCCTTCGCCCTCGCAACCTCCGCCTTCGCGTCCGCAAGCATCTCATCGTAACGACCCTCCAAGTTCAATCGCCTGTTGAAATCGCGTACCGTCTCGATGCCTACCATCGCGGGCGCAGCAGCATCACCCGGAGCCTTCGCCCCTTGCGTCTTCGTGCTCTTCTTGCGACTCGCCATAGCCAAGCTCCAAGACTCGATACCGCCCTTCTACCACTATCGGGATTTGCTGTCAACACCAGTCTGCCTGGAACGGGGCCCCTGGGGCAAGGGGGCCCCAATCGCCGCTTCGAAGACGCAACGCCCGGCAGGGGCCCCGCCGGGTTCAAAGTGCCGCGAGCGGCGGGGCGGGATAAGTGACTCCAAATGAGGACGCGCGCGGGGGAGGGTTGGTAAAGTTCTGGGCGCCGCGAGGGGCCCCGCCGCAACCCCGCCCCTCGACCGGCGATCGGCGAGCGAAGCCAAGTACGAACGCATCCATCTTCGCCGCGGATCGAGCCATCGTGGCACGATCGAATCGAATCAAACGCCCTATATAGATCGAATCGAACGCCGCCGCCGGCCATGCGCGGCGCCAAACCAAGCGTTTGCATGGCAGCACCAGGTGGGACAATCCGATGCCCACCCGCCCACGTGGCTCGACGGCGAGCGGGTGGCGTAAGGCCCACCGGCTTGCGAAACGTCCACCGCCCCCTGCCCGCCGTTCATTGAACACCTCCCGAGGGGTCGACGTTCGCCACGCCCAGGGCCGCCGGCTGTTGCCTTGCCTACCCAGCGTTCACCCAGCGTTCACCCAGCGTTCACCCAGCGTTATTTCTGAGGGTCGGCGCAGAATCCTGTTGACAAGTATCGGCAAATCCCGATAATGGTATCGAGGCTGGCATTGAGCCAGCGAGGACAATCCGACCCTAGCTGGAGGGAAAACGATGAGTGAGACAAGAGAGAGCGGGGCGAGTAGCCCGGCGCCGGCTTTGCTCGGCGAGATTGTGACGTGGGATATGAAGAGCATGGAAGTGCCCTTCGCCAAGGTGCAAGAGGCATTGTTCGATGCCCGGCTCGACCCGACCGCCGCGACGGACCTGCGAGCGGTTACTGCGTTCAGGCGTGCCGTGAAGGAGTACAAGGACGGCCGCACGATTGACAAGGTGAGCAGCGACAAGGACTCGGGCGTTGTGTCTTTCCAGTTCACCCGCAAGTACCTGGAGGCAACGGGCGTGCTTGAGTTCGCCTACGAAACCACGGTTCACCTGGATACGCTCGACGGCCGCATCACGTGCGACGACGCGCAGATCGAGGAACACGCCCGGGAGTTGTTCGCTCACGCCCAGGGCCACCGCACCACGAGCGACATCACGCGGTTGGTGCAACGCATGTTCGAGGCTCAGGCCGACCTGTATCCGATCAACCCGAAGAAAGGTGTGGCTTACTTCGTGCCCGAGTGCCACCGCGATTTCTCGGAGAAGATCGAGCAGTTCCTGGATAGCCTTGGTGGCCGGCTGCTTCGCTTCCCGGTGCCCAAAGGCACGCCCGAGGGCAATAGGTCAGTCAAAGAGGCCGTGGAGGAGGGCCTGCAAGCCCTGGCCGACGAGCTTGAACACGCTATCGCCGATTGGACAACAAGCACCAGGGAGAGCACGTTCGAGAAGGCGCTCGAGCGCTGGAAGGTGATCGAGCATAAGGCCAAAGCGTACTCCGAGTACCTTGGCGAACGGCAGGGCGATCTGCTTGAACGGCTCGACGGAACCAAACGCGCCATCGCCCAGCGCGTGATGGATTTGACGGCAGAGAAAGAAGGAACGCCCACGGCAGAGAAAGAAGGAACGCCCACGGCAGCGGCAGCGTAACGCAGAGTGACCCGGCAAGGATGCCGGGGCAATGCGGCCCAGGGGCGTGCCCTGGCCGGTCACAAGCCCGGTTCACAACTAGCTGGAGGAATGAACTATGAGTAGCTTAGCTGAGATTCACGCGAAGTTTGCGGCGACCCGCCGCGAGTTGTCCAAGGTCCTGATCGAACGGGACGATGAAATCGACCTGTGCCTCACGGCCATGATTGCCCGCGAACACGTGTTGTTCGTCGGTCCTCCAGGCACGGCGAAGAGCATGCTGGCCGACGCCATCGTCAGTTGGTGCGACGGCCGCAAGTTCAACGTGCTGCTTACCAAATACACCACACCCGAGGAAGTGTTCGGCCCGGTGTCCTTGGCCGGCCTGAAGGAAGACAAGTACAGGCGGGTTGTTTACAGGAAACTCCCCACGGCCGACGTGGCGTTCGTCGATGAAATCTTCAAGGCGAGCAGCGCCATCCTGAACACGATGCTCACGATCTTGAATGAGCGGCTGTTCGACAATGACGGCGAGCGGGTTCATTGCCCGTTGAAGCTGTGCATCGGCGCGAGCAACGAGTGGCCCGGGGGCAACGGCGACGGCAAGGAGTTGGGGGCGTTGTTTGATCGGTTCGTGCTTCGCAAGCACGTGCGGCCCATCGCGACGGAGCGGGGCGTCAACCGGCTGTTGTTCGACCCGATCGACGCATGCAGTTCGGCGATTATCACCGCCAACGAGATCGACCGAGCAGCCAGCGCGGCGTCGGTTCACCCCTGGCAGGACGACACCAAAGAGGCGTTGCTGGCTATCTTGCGAGCAGCGAAAGCCGAGGGGATTGTACCCGGCGACCGGCGCATGCGCAAGGCTGTGAAGGTTGCCCAGGCTTACGCTTGGCTCAACGGCCGCGAAACGGTTGAACGCGAGGACCTGGAGATTCTGGCCCACGTGTTGTGGGATGACCCCACCGAGCAGCCCGAGAAATTGGCCAAGATCATCGGGAAGATTGCCAACCCGGCCGGCATGAAGGTGAATAGCTTGCTTCTGGAAGCTGAGCAGATCATCGCGTCGACCGACCTTCGCGACCTGTCGCAATCTGCAACCGCTTGTAAGAAGCTAGGCGAAGTCCACGCGAAGCTGAAGAGCACCGCCAACCCCAAGGCGACGGCCGGCGCTGAGCATGTTGCCAGCGAAATCAAGCGTATCCGCCTTGCAACCGTGGAGGCCCTGTAATGACACGCGAAGAATTGCTATCCGCCCTCGACGTTGCCCCCGACGCGAGCATGGCAACCCTAGACCCCGCCGACCTGGACGACGGGGAACAAGCCCGACCCGCCGGCCCGCCGCCCAGCCCCACGGCGCTGAAGCTGGATGATTGGAGCATCCGGCGGGGGCAAGAGGCGGCCTACGGCGAAGTGCTGGGACCGGTGCTAGGATTCAAGCCCGACGACGCAACCGCCAAGTATCGTACAGGCGCGGCCGAAGCCGAGCTTGTTGCGGCCGATATGCTTGCGGCCTGTTTCGAGCCCGACCCCCAATTGGCCGAATCTTGCACGGATGAAACGCGGCATCGGTTCCTAGATGCCCTTATGCACACCGACGAGTATCAGGCCCTTCACGCTGATACTCGGCTCGACGCTATGGCAAGCGAGTTGGCAGCGGGGCATTTTGCCCAACAGTACGTGGCCCTGGCTGAAGAAGACCGCAAGGAACGCGAGGCAAGCCCGGAGAAGAGCCCCGGGGACAAAGAGGCTGATAGCCTCAAAGGCGAGATCAAGGCCCTTGGCGCCGCCGGCAAGGCCCTGGAAGCGGCCGGCAAGGACGTTGACGACCTGCGCGACGCCCAACGCGGTTTGGGCGGCGACGGGGCGGTCGACGGCGGGGCGGTCGACCTGAAAACCCTCCGCGACCGGTTCCAGCGTATCAAGCGTTCGGGCACCCTGAAGAAAATCATGGCCCTGGCCGGCCGTTACCGCCGGCTGGCCCAGGCCAAGCAGCGGCAGAAAACCCTCCACGGCCGCGATGATGTTGTGGGGGTCGAGTTGGGTGCCGACCTTGGCCGGCTTTGCCCCTCCGAGTTGGCAGCCCTGGCCGACGAGGACCTGGAATGGGACGCGCTCCGCCGGCTGCACGAACGGAGCATGATGCAGCGCGAGTATCGAGGGGTCGAAAGCAAAGCCCAAGGGCCCATTGTTGTGATCGTCGACGAAAGCGGCTCGATGTCGGGCAACCCGATCGAGACTGCGAAGGCGTTCGCCCTGGCGATGGGCTGGGTGGCCCGGCACCAACGGCGCTGGATTGCGTTCGTGGGATTCTCGGGCGGTTGCCCCTGCAACTGCTTGGCGATGCCGCCGGGGAAGTGGGACCAAGGAGCGTTGCTGGACTGGCTGGAGCATTTCTACAGCGGCGGGACCGATCGGGACGTGCCACTGAAAGAGCTTCCCGACGTTTGGGATTCGCTTGGATGCCCCGAGGGGAAGACGGACGTAATTCAGATTACCGACGCAATCTGTCACGTGCCCGCGGGTGTCCGCGATAAGTTCCTCGCGTGGAAAGAGCAGACCAAAGCCCGGTATTACTCCCTGCTTGTCGGAGGGCACGGGCCCGACGACGGCGGCCCGCTGGCCGAAGTGTCCGATCGGTTCTGGGTCGTCAAGAACCTGGAAACGAAGACCGAAGCCATCGGGGACCTGTTGAGCCTGTAGCTTGCGGGTTGTCCCCACCCGGCGCCGCACCTTCGCACGGTGTACGCGGCGCCGGGGACGGACACCCCGGGGTTGTCCCAGGGTGCAGCGAGTATCCTAGACCCAAGTGTCCTAGCTGGAAGGAAACAAGATGGAAGAGAAGAAGAAGTTCGCGCTCGCGATCGAGAGGGAATACTCCCCTACTCCCGAGAGCAAGCAGGCTATCATGCTGTGGACGGTCGAGAATCTTGCCAAGAGCCTCGACGCTACGTTCGTCGACGTGGGCGCCTTGATGGTTGACCTTGCGGGCGTTGCCGCGAGAGGCGCGCCCAGCATGGAAGCGGCCCGGACGTTCGCGACGGTCGTTACCACGGCCATCCTGAGAAGCGCCCAGGCGTGCCTGGAGTGTCCCGACAGGGAGAAGTGCCGCAGCGGCTGGGGGTGCGGCGAGCAGCCCGAGAAGCAGGCAGCACAGCCCGAGAAGCAGCCCGAGAAGCAGCCTGAGAAGCAGCCTGAGAAGCAGCCGATCAACCCGTTCGACCCGGCGTTCTTGGCGAAATACATGGACAACTAGCCTCCAGCCGGCCGTGCCCTCCGGTCGATAGCTTTCCCCCGCCGAGGGTTTCGGGCGGGGGTTTTACTTGCCCTGAAGCACGAAAGGAAAGGCTGCCATGAAACTGGAATTGACCGAGAAACAGAAAACCGTCCTGGAAGCGTTGCGCAAGCGCAATCTGTCCCTGATTGCCGCCCAAACCGAACGCTGCTGGGAAAGCGGGGATTGCTGGTATCTGGACACCCGCCTGCGCTGCCCGAAGAAGCTACGACATGAGTTCGACGTTGCAAACCGGGAAGTCATCGCGAACCGCGAAGCGGCGGGGGTGAGCCATGCCTGAAACACTCCCACTCGCCCATCGTGAGTACCTTGGCGATTCGGTGTACGCCGGAATATCAATGGGTATGCTCACCCTGACAACGAACAACGGGCTGGGCGACGATAACATCATCTACCTGGACCCCGAGGTTGTCGGGGCGCTCTTGCGGTACCTGGACGATCACGACAGGCTTCCACGGAGGTACAGACAATGGTGAAAGACAGCCCGAAGCCCAAGCAGAAAGTCGTCCTGTACGCCCGGTTCTCGCCCCGCCCCCGCGCCGCCGAGTGCGAATCGTGCGAGAACCAGCTAAAAGAGCTTCGCCAATACGCATGGAAACGCGGCTACGAGATCGTCGGCCAGTTCAAGGACGAGGCGTTGTCAGGCGGCGACGACTGGCAGGACCGCCCAGGCATGTTCGACGCGGCCGAAGCCAGCAAACGCGGGATGCTGTTCTGCGTGCGTTCGTTCGACAGGCTTTTCAGGGACACCCGCAAAGCCCTGGTATTCGGCGCGATGCTTGAAGGGAAGGGGGTGAGAATCCGGAGCATCACAGAAGAAGCCGCGAGCCTCGACACGCCCGAGGCCAAGCTAATGAGAGGCTTCTTCCTGCTGTTCGCCGAGTACCAGAGAGAGATTACCCGCGCGAGGACCCGCACGAAGATGCTCGAACACCAGCGCAACGGCCGGCGCATGAGCAAAGAGCCGCCTTACGGGTGGCGCACGTCGAGAGACAACCCCAGCCTGCTTGAGCCCGACCCTTACGAGCAGGAGGTTATCGAGATTGTGAAGTCGCTTGCGTGCGACCCGGAAATGAGCCTTCGCGCCATCGGACGCACGTTGACAGAGAGAGGCTTCCACCGGCGGGGCAAACCCGACTGGCCCCACCAGATCATCAAGCGGATTCTGCGTAGGTCGGGCTGCGTATGTCCACCACGAACCGAATGAGCTTCTCCACGGTTTCTGCGTGCGAACACACGGCAGTCCACGCCCCGGCGGCTTTGATTTCTTCCAGCCGCGCAAGCTGAAGGCGGGAGGGTTTCCCGCCTTCGGCTTTCAGTTCGATGAACACGCTCAGGCCCGACACGACGACCAGCAGGTCGGGAATCCCCGCGACCTGCATCGGCCCGCCGTGAATCTTCAGCCACCAGATCGGCAACCCTTCGCTCTTGAGCTTCTTGAGAACCCGGGTAACGGCTCGGGTAAGTTTTCCTTCGGGTGTCATGACGTGGGGATTCCTTTCTTGCAGGTGTTGTGTCCCTTCGGGTCGAACAAGAGCAGTTGCTTTCTGGCACGGGTCGCCGCGACGTACCAAACCCGCTGTTCCGCGTCGTATTCGCGGGGGTCGCTCATTGCGGCCATGATCGTGGGAGAGGTTTCCGTCAGCAGCGCGACGTTATCGGCTTCGGCGCCTTTGACCGAGTGAATTGTTCCGAGCATGACCTTCGGCTTGTCGAGCAGGTCCTGCCCGTAGCGTGCGGTCGCAGCCAAGTAATCCTCAGCGCCCGGCACGTCTTTGACCCACTCGCCAGAGCGGATTGTCGCCAGATAGCTTTCCTGAACGTGTAGGGCGGCGTAGTCGTCTGGCCCGCAAGCCGGCCATGCCGTCAGCTTCGCGTGTCCCAGTGTCTTCATAAAGAAGGTCTTCGCCCCCCGCTTGAACCTGTCTTGGGTGGGCAGGGTCTTGAGCACGGCAATCCAGTTCTCAGGGCGAACCGGTTCCCCCCGCTGTATGGCGGCAAGCGTTTGGATTGCGAGTGTTCGGTGGGTCGGAGCCCACCCGCCATTCCCTGCGGTGGGCCGCCAGGGGATGCGGGCCGCGTCGAGTTTTGCCGCAACCGCACGGCCGATTGCGTTCGTTCGGGCAAGAACCAGCCAGGATTCGCGAGGGTCGATTTCGGAAGGGAGCGCCCCCAGGTCGCGGCGACGATCCACCCGACTGGCATGGGGCGCCGGCTTGATCCGGCGGTCGAAGTAATCCGAGCAGCTATTCAGGATACGCTCGCCCAGCGAAAGGATCGCTTCACCGCACCGATAGCTCTGGCCCATCACTTCCTCTTTGGTGACAGGCATCCCCAGGAAGCACTTCGGGTCGGCCCCGGCAAACAGGTAGATGCTCTGGAACGGGTCGCCCGACAGGTACACCCACCGCGTTCGCGGCGAGTCGATCAGGCGGCGGAACACACGGTCGGCCAGGGGGGAGGCGTCCTGCATCTCGTCATGGAACCACGCGACAAGGTTGGGCGGGTCGCCCTGCGGTTCGCAGTCCTCCGGTCCGTCGACCGTGAACCGTACGCCGGCCACGCGCGAGAGTAGGTCGGTGAAGTCCAGCCGGTCGTCGGCTTCCTTCGCCGCCTCGTACTGTTCGATCGCCTTTCGGCAGTCCGGCAGGCTCGGGAGTCGCCAGTCTGTTACACGCGCCCTCTTATAGGCGCGCTCAAGATCAATCTCGCACGCCCGCGCGGCGCCCCACAGGTTGAGAATCAAATCCCCCTTGGTTGCGAACTCGCGGTCTTGGGGCACAGTCTCGCCCAGGCTGCCCACAACACGCCCTACGGGCGTCTGTATCGCTTCCTCGATCCATTCCCGATCCGAAGCCTTGTCGGTGAGCAACTGCCCTGCACCGACGCCCAGGAGCTTGTGACAGCACGAATGGATCGTCCGGAACCACCCCGCGCGCTCCAGGGTGAACGGCGGCACATTGAACCGGTCGCTCGCCCGCTTCACGGCCTCTGCCCGCGCGGCACGGGTGAAGGTCACGAACCCGATGTCGGCCGGTTCCACGCCGGTCGCAATCACCTTGTCGAGCGTCTCCATTAAGCGGTGGGTTTTCCCCGTACCCGCCCCACCTATAAGGCGGGCAATCATAGGCACTGTGCTTTTGGGGGGCATAAGTTTTTTGTCCCTCTTGTGGCGGGTTCGAGAGTGCTGGCACTTCCGGCCCCGGCTGGCAGGCCCCTTGGCAATTGGGGCCATGCGTTTCGTCCCTATAAAGAAAGGGTTTGCGTGCATTTCTGGCCCCTTGGCCCCGATTTTGCGCGCTTGCGCAAAAAAGTTTTTTGGACAAGGGGCCACCTTACGGACCTCGGGGCCAGAACCGCATGTAAACCCTTGCTGCGTAAGGGTTTGCTTCTGGCCCCAATTTGGCCCCGCCGGGACCACGGAGCCAGGAAAACCCCTCGCGTGCGTCCAGCTATACCGGCCATTAGGATTCCCCCCTCATGTCCGCTATTTCGTTGAGTATTGCTAGGTTTTCGGGCCAGAGCGTTTTCGCTCGCGTGCCGTCCGACCCGGGGAGCCGCTTGCAGTCCGGTTTCTTTGTCGACCCGACCCCGATCCGTTGCAGGAGCGCACTGACTTCCGAGCGGCCGAACTTGTCCGTGCTGAACTTGAGGGTTTCCAGGAACGCGCCGAACTGGAAGGCGTAGCTTCCGTCTGCGTACCGGTACGCCACCCCCTTCCTCGACGGCGCCTCGCTCGAATCGGCGGCAACGGCAGAATCCAGGAAGTCCAGCAGCGCCTGGGCCAGAACGGCGGTGCGTATCTCGTCGGCCGGCGCCTCGACCGTCGTGTGCCGGTCGACTACATGCTGGTACAGCCCGGGCTTGCCCTTCAGCCCCTCCCATTCGCCGCCGAACTTCTTAGGCAGAAGCGGGACTCGCTTCTGTTCGAGCGCCGCTAGGCAGATTCGCCGGGCCGAGAGCATGTCGTCTGCCGTCAGCCGGATATGCCCTTCCCAAAGGTCGCTGTAAAGCAAGTACGCCCTGGGCTCGGACAGCACGATTTCCAGCCGCCAGTCATCCCAGCACAGGGCCGTCTTGCCCTCCTTGTCCGCAACGGCCATGCGGCGAGTGCGCTCTTTGGCCAGGATCGAGTTGAACGTGCGTCTCAGTTCGGCTTCGTCGAGCGGCGGCCGGTTGGCGGCGTTGACGGCCAGTGCCGATGTCCACGCGGCGTTGACGGCATCGGCCCCTTGCACGTCGCTGCGCGACCACAGATCGCGGCCGATCCAGGCTGCCATCGACTCGTTGCGTTCGCCTTCTCCCACCCCTTTGGCGATTCGCTCCCAGTCTTCAATGGATCGCTTCGGCCCCGGTGAGGGGCTTTCGGCCAGCGTCTTTTCCCCTTGGAGGTTCCAGATCGCGGCCACAACCGCGTCGGGCAGTTCCGGCGGATCGCAGTCGTCCGGAGGCACAAGCCACTGGTATTGTTTGCCTGAAGGGTGGATCGACGGGGGTAAGACGGACTGCGCCCCCTTCGCGCCGCCGCCGATCCGTATTTCGACCCGGCCAACCTTGACGACGGCCTTCTCGGGCAGGTCGTCGCGGTACTTGAACAGCCGGTGTTTGCCACGATCAGCCTCGTAGGTCGGCGCCACGGGCACGTCGCCGCCAAACAGGGCCAGCAGGTCCTCTTCGGCGCCGTCCTCGTCGCCTTCAATGTCGATCACACCCGACCGCGGGCCAAGCTGGAGCCCGAGATTGCTGTTCGGCCGATCGGTGAACCACTTCGCGACCTGCTCTTCGTCCGCGCTGGCTTGGTTCTGCCAGTTCGGCAGCCAGGGCTTCTTGCCCCGGGGCGACAACGGGACAAGGTGCCACCCCAGCGCCGCGTAGGACAGTGCTGCTTCCGAGCGTTCCACGGTGCATCCTTGTTGCGTTATGCTACTTCTGTTTCTTCCGGGGGGCGGGCAGGTCGCCTTGTTTCTTTAGCTTCTTAATTTCCTCATTGAAACCTTTGCAGCGGGGATAGAGCTTGCCGTGTCCGTGCGGGCACATGACCCACCTGCTCGACGTGGGCTCCATGAACGCGCCACACTCCGGGCAGGTCGAATGAAACTCGGTGGTACGCATCGCTGGCATTGCCTCCAGTGAAATGAGCGTGAGGGAAAGCAGCCCCGCCGGCATCCCTGCCGGGCGGGGCCAGACCTGCATGAAAGGTCGATCCGTCAATCTTCGTCGCCGTCCAGGGTGGCCGACTCAGCCAGCTTCGCCAGCAGGTCGGTGTAGAGCGACTTCACCTTGGCGCCGGCGTCTTTGTCGAGGATGCTCACCAGCCGGGGCACGATCTGCGAATACTTCGCTCCGGCGCCCTTCGACTCGGCAACCTGGAGCTTCAGCCCCACGACCGCCCGGTAGTGTGGCACGGGCAGCCGTATGATGAACGGCCGCACGGTTGTGAGCGACCCTGGCTGCGCCCGCACCAGCAGCGGGAACGCTTCGCCCTCGCGCAGCAGCATCAGCAGGCGGCTTTCCTTGCACCGCTTGCCGGTGCCGTTCTTGCCGGTGCCCCACCGATTCCACGGCAGGTTCCTCCAGTCGTAGGTGCCGTCGCCGTTGCTGTACTTCTCCAACTCGTCGGGGTCGATGTCGCCGTAGGTGTCGCCCACGCGGCGGGCGCTCACCAGATCGTTGCTGACAAGCAGCGGGAGCCCGCCGCTCACTTCGAAGGACGGCCACAGCACGCCCCGATGGGCGAAGTAGACCAGGATGCCGGCCAACTCTTCGGTGACTTCCTCGCCCATCACGGTGGGCACGACCCAGCGGGTCGAGCCGCCGGCGGGCGTCGGCACGCGAACGAGGTCGGATTCGCTGAACCCCTCCCCTCGCGTGTTGGCGAGAATCGCTTCTCGCAGGTCCGACCCGTCGATCAGGGCCGGAAACTTCTCGGGTTCGCAGACAGTCAGTTCGTTGCTCATTGAAACTCGCTCCGTACTCCGTTGTGAAATTGAAACGTGAAATGAAACAGGGAAACAGAAAACTCAAACCAGCACGCACCGCAGTTCGACCGGGTTGCCCTCGTAGAACGCGACTTTCGCGGCCTCGTACTCCTTGCTCGCCCGCCCGCCGAGAAAATCCTCCCAGCAGTCGCCGTGGAGCAAGACGCACTCGGCCGTGTCGCCGAACTCCATCAAGACTTGGTGCTTGTGGTCGGCGCCGGGCGGGTAAACGGTAATCTTCAGGGCGTTGCTCTTCGCATCGTTCATGGCGCGTTACCTCGCAGTCACAACAAGGTTCACTTGGTCCCATCGCCGAAGCATCGGCGCCAGTTGCGGCGGAAGGTCGCCGGTTTCCTCGATGACTTCCTTCATGGTCGCCTGCAACGTGTTCGCGTTGACGTTCGGCTTGACCAACCACGCCCAGGGCGTGCCTTCGAGCGTCTTACAGAAGTCTTCGGTGGGGACTTCCTTCAGTTTCCCCACCCGGGGCGTGACTCGCATCGTGAGCCGCATCCCGTCGATCTTGGTACTGCTTTGGCCGATCGCTGCCATCTGCTCGGCCAGGATGGGCTCAAGCTCGCCGATCTGGTCGCCCAGCGACTTCAGTTCGGCGGTCAGGTCCTTGGCCCGCTTGTGCAGGGCCACGTACTTGCGTTGCAGTTCGATAAGGTCGCTCAAGCTGCTTCTCCCATTGCAAGAGGCTCGGGGTCGGGGTCTTCGGGGTCTTCATCCTGCTCGGGCTGCTCGGGCGCCGGCGGATACACTCGATCGGCGTCGGCCTTCAGAACCGCTTCGATCGCGTCGGCGCCCACGGCCCAATCACACAGGGGGTCCCGCATGGAGAACGCCCCCTGCTCCATCAACTCAAACGCACGTTCCAGCGTGCGGCGGTCCCTATCGGACAACTCGCACACCCGCTGACCGTCCTCTACGCAGCATCGCATAACTCCTCCTTTTGTCGCAAACGAAGTCCTTTTAGCACCGACTCAACAATGTCCCGCTTCGTACTCAGTGACTTGTAGACGATTTCGTCGATCGTCCCTTCGGCCACCAAGTGATAGAAGTGGACGCTCCCCTCTTGCCCGGGCCGGTGTAACCGGGCGAGGGATTGATCGTAGTTGCCCAGCGAATAGGTGGGCGAGTAGTAGACGGCGTACCGGGCGCGGGTCAGGTCGATGCCCACCCCGCCCGATTGATACTGCACGCCCAGCACGTCGATGCCTTCGGGCATCGTGCCGTGTTCGGTCAGATCGTTCTGCTTGCCCGACACTTCGCCGTAGGTCCTGCCCATCTTCTCGGCCAGCTTTCGAACACGGTGCAGGTCGAACGAAAACTCGCAGAATACAACGACGGGCTCGGCGATGTCCGTCAGCAGGTCGGCCAGCAGGGCCTCTTTCCCTTCGTGCAGGTGCAGGGGGGCGTTGTCATCGCCGGGCATCGCGTCGGGTTGCACGAAGCCGGATACCACCTGCCGCAGCCGAAGCGTCTTGACCAGGGCGTTCGCGGCCGTGACAACGCCCGTGTCCAGGTCGGCAATAAGGTCCAGTTCGAGGTTGCGGTAGATTTTGGCCGCCATGCCGTCGAGTGCGAACGTCCGTATGTGGTGCATCGCCTCGGGCAAGTCCAGCACGTCGGCCGACACTTGGTAGGCAATACGCCCGAACCGCTCTTGCAGCACGTCCAGGTTGCGGCAATCGGTAATCGCTTGGGGAATGTGCGGGTTGCCGCACACGGCGTAGGAGTGCTTGAACGGCGTCCATCGCTTGCCGAACAGCCGCCAGTCGAGAAACCGGTACTGCCCGAACACGTCCAGCGGCGAGTGCGGCATCGGCGTACCGGTCAGGCACAGCCGCCGGCGGGTCTTGTCGGCGAGTTTCATCACGAACTTGCTGGTGGCCGTGCTATGGGCCTTGCACCGGTGCGATTCGTCCAGGGCCACCACGTCCCAGTTTTGGGAGAGCGCCCACTTATTGAACGGCGTAACGCGGGCGGATTCGTAGTTGATAACAACGACGTGCCGCCCGGCGGGGTGCAGCCGGAACAGGGCGTCGACCGTATTGGTTTTCTTCGCGACGGTCCCCTTATCGAGAACGGTCACTTGGAACATGCCTTCGCCCCACTTCGCGAACTCCCGCCGCCAGACGGCCCGCACCGACACCGGGCAGAGGATCAGCACCCGCTTGGCGTTCCACTCCTTGCATAGATCGACGGTCACAAGGCTTTTGCCGGTGCCCATGAACATCGACAACATGGTCGCCGGGCGGTCCTTGGCGAATTGAAACGCGGCCTCTTGGTGTTTCCAGCGGGGCATTACTCGCCTCCCCTTTCTGCCGCGACTCTTGCGGCTTGTATCGTGTCCCATTCAGCGTCCGTCAGCGCGCACAGGATGTGTCCCGGCCCGCCAATATCCAAGTCCAGCACGATAGCACCGTCGATCGTAGCGACGCACAGCGATACGCCGCCAAGCTTCGCCCCGCGAAGGTTCGCCCCGCTAAGGTCCGCCACGCTAAGGTCCGCCCCGCTAAGGTCCGCCCTGCGAAGGTCCG
>CAYPWB010000052.1:0-22390 GCA_964414315.1 uncultured Planctomycetaceae bacterium
CCGGCAACCCCCGAGAAATCGAAATCGACGAGGGCTGCACCGTACGCGTGCGATATGCCGAGAAGAGAAACCAGAAAGACCGAGGCGACGGTGGACGAGGCGGCAATCGCGTTCTTCATTGTGCTATTCCTCCGGGAAAAGTGGAGTCGAGATGCTACATCTATGCTCACGGCCTATCGACGACGGCACTACACCGGTCGATCCGACTGGCGAACTCCCCTCATTCTAACCGGATCGCGCCGCCCGGTCAAATGGCCTGAACGGAAAAGCATGACCCCCATAGGGCGGGCGCATGCGCCCACCCGAATGACCGTTTTCGGCGCGACGGACACACGGCGCTCTCTCACGTCTGCCGACCGGCTTGCTCACCTGGGCACATTCGCCCGAATGTTGATGGGCCCGCCGTAGTTCGGTTGCGGCGGGCCGGGGGTGCTGCGGCCCTCGGCCACGAATTGTTCGAGCAGGTTGGTCAACTCCTCGACCTTCTCCGGATTCCGCTCGACCAGGTTCTTCCGCTCCCCCAGGTCGTCGGCGAGGTTGTAAAGCTGCATCGGCGGGAGGCCCTCGGCCTGCTTGCTGCGCGGCCGCGGCGCGCTCCAGCCGCCCGAGCCGGGGCAGAGCAGCAGCTTCCACGGGCCGCGGCGGATGGCGAAACTGCCGTTGACCGAGTGCGAAACGAGATGGTCGCGCCCGCTTGCGGCCCCGGAGCGAAGCGTTTCCAGGAAGCTGAAGCTGTCCTCGCCTGCCGTGGCCGGCAGGGAGTGGCCGAGTATTTCCGCTACGGTCGCCAGGAAGTCGATCTGGCAGACGAGTTGGTCGGTTTCGGTTCCGGCCGGAATCTGCCCCGGCCACCGTGCAACGAGCGGGATGCGATGCCCGCCCTCGAAAAGGTCGGCCTTGTGGCCGCGCAGCGGACCGCTGGGGTGGTGCTCGTGCTCGGCCAGCTCGTCGAACTTCGCCTCGGGCGAACAGCCGTTGTCGCTGGTGAATATGACGAGTGTTCGGCCGGTAAGCTCGTGCCGGTCGAGCGCTTTGAGGATTTCGCCCACGGCCCAGTCGGTTTCCATGACAAAATCGGCGTAGGGATTGATGCCGCTTTTCCCCTGCCATTTGGGCGTGGGCAGGATGGGCGTGTGCGGCGAGGCGAACGGCACGTACAGGAAGAAGGGCCGGCCCTCGCACGCCGCGGCCGCCCGGCCGTCGATGTACTCGACCGACTTCCGCGCGATGGCGGGCAGCACGTCGGCGGCGTCGAAGTCGGGCGCGGTGGGGCCCTGGCGGGTCCGGCGCTGCGGCGTGCGGTCGTGCATCATCAGGAAGTCGCGGTCCTCGGTGGGCAGCGACACCACGCGGTCGTTCTCGATGAAGGTGTACGGCACCATGTCGAGCGACGCGCTGATGCCGAAATAATAGTCGAAACCGACGCTGTTCGGGCCGTTCGCGGCAGGCTGGGTGAAATCGACGTTGAACACTTGCTCGCGAGGCTCGATGCTCAGTTCGGAAACCTCTTTGCCCGGCTTCACCACCCAGTCCATGCCCAGGTGCCACTTGCCGACGCACGCGGTATGGTAGCCCAGCTTGTTGAGCATCGACGCCAGCGTCATGCGGTCGGCCTCGATCAGCCGAGGGCTGAGGCCGCCCAGCACGCCGCGCTGAAGCTTCGTGCGCCAGTTGTAACGGCCGGTGAGCAGGCCGTACCGCGTGGGCGTACACACCGACGAGGTGGAGTGCGCGTCGGTAAACCGCATGCCCTCGTCCGCCAGGCGGTCGACGTGCGGCGTGGGTATCTTGCCGCCGTAGCAGCTTACGTCGGCATAGCCCAAATCGTCCGCCAAAATGATGATAACGTTCGGCCTGGGCGGCTTCGCAGCGGCAGGCGCCGGACCGGCAAAGCTTAAAGCCGCGATGCCCAGGACGAGCAGCGAGTATTTGCGCATTTGAATCTCCGCAGATCAAGTAAAGTCTAGGCGTCTTGGAATTCCTGCCAATCGATCCCAAGTTGCCGGATGGCCGAACGAACGGTCCCCAGCTTCAAATCTCGACTACCCCAATCAGGTACCACCGTTGCACGTTGGCTCGCAGCGTTCAGCCACTTTCGATGCGAGCCGCCACCTTGCCGCGCAAGTTCTTGGCAGCCCAGCGCCGTCAGTTTCTTGGCCGGCTCCCGATAGGTCATGGAGTCGTTACCAAAGTTTCGAACCACATCGGACTGCTTGCATCGACGACCAGGGCATTTGGTGGGAAACTCCGGCCAATCTCCTCATACATCTCGACAACTGCAGCCAAGGCGTCCTGGACATTCGCAAGGGCTTCCTCGGCGGTATCGCCCTCGGTCAGCAGTTCGGGCAGCAGCGGGGAAGTCACGGTGTATCCGCCCTCGGGTTGCGGCGTCAACACGAGTGGAATCTTGTATTGCATGAAGTCGCTCCTCCGGTTTCACTTGGACCGGCCAAGGATGAATGGTAGTCGTCCGCGGCAAGGGGGTCAAGCGTTACGGTTCGGTGATACCGGTACCCGGTGAACCGTTACCGACCTCGTGTTACACTAATCGGCTGCTCCACCCCCCGATTTGAAAGGCTCCCCACCGTGATGGATTCGCGCACCCGTCTTCTTACCGCCCTGTCCCACCGCGAGCCGGATCGCGTACCGTTCGATTTGGGCGGCACGCAGGTTTCGACCATCCACGTTGCGGCGTACCGGAACCTGTGCCGGCACTTGGGCATCGAAGCTGAGCCGGTCGAAATGGCTGATGTCATCCAGCAGGTCGTCCGACCGGGCGAGGAGTTACTCGAACGCCTGGAGGTCGACACGCGCGGCCTGTTCCCGCGCACCAGCCACAACTGGGGCTTCGAGCAACTTGATGACCGGGGCGATGCGTGGCAGCACGTCGACGAATGGGGCCTCACGCAGCAGATCAAGAAGGAGCACGGCCACTGGTGGGCCCAGGTCGGGTTCCCGCTGGACGGCCCGACGGTCGACACGGCCGCCCTGGCCGACTACCCGTGGCCGAACGCCGCCGATCCGCGGCGCGTCGAGGGCCTCCGGGAACAGGCCGCGGCGTTTCGGGCGGCCGGCAAGGTGGTGGTTTGCAAGGGGCTTTGTGCGGGCATGTTCGAAATGGCCCAACGCCTTCGCGGCATGACCAACTGCCTGTGCGACCTCCTGGCCGATCCCGACACGGCCGCCCATCTGCTCGACAACGTGTTGCGGCTGAAAATCGATTTCTGGACCCTGCTGCTCGACGAGTTGGGCGACCTGGTCGACGTCGTTGCCGAATGCGACGATTACGGCACCCAGCAAAGCCAGCTCATCTCGTACGATACGTTCCAACAGCTCATCGCGCCGCGCCTGCGGGAGTTGATCGGGTTCATCAAGCGGAAGCACGCCGAAAAGCGGCCGCCCGAGGAACCGGGCTACGTCTTTTTCCACAGTTGCGGCAACGTGCGGCCGTACCTGCCCGACTTCATCGAAATGGGGATCGACATCCTCAACCCGGTGCACGTGACGGCAACCGGCATGGAACCCCTGGCACTGAAGCGCGACTTCGGCCGCGATATCACCTTCTGGGGCGGCGGGGTCGATACCCAGGGCATCCTGCCCGGCGGAACGCCCCAGCAGGTGCGCGACGACGTGCGGCGGAACGTGGAAGCGCTCATGCGCGGCGGGGGGTTCGTATTCAACACAGTCCACAACATTCAGGCCGAGGTGCCGCCGGAAAATGTCGTCGCCATGTGGGAAGCCCTGCGAGAAGTGGGGAGGTATGGGTAAAAGGCGCCGCTACCCCACGGCGCCGGGCTCAACACGGCCAACGCGCGCGGAGGGAACGGCGCGACGCGATTGTATCGATTTCACGGCCGGAGGCTCCCTCCCCAGCAGTGCCGAAGGCTCTCCGCTCCCGCAGGGTTATTTACCGGCCCCAGTTCAAGGCGTAAGATATTTAGAGGCACTTGTCGCAGCCTCGCAGCCTGGAGGAGGGGAGCATGGCTTCGTCGAAAGAGGATTCCCACGCGGCGGAAACCGACCGTGGCTTGTCGGAGCGGAGGATCGCCCCGTGGCGATGGGCGCTAGTCGTCGTGTGCGGGGCGACGGGCATCGTGCTGTCGGCCGTGCTGTTCCTGGTCCTCTCGCAGCGAGAAACCCGGCTGGCCGAAGCCCGGTTCCACCTCGACGCTGAACGCCAGGCCGAGCAGGTCCATCGGGTCGCCGACAAGTTGGTTAGCTCGGTGCGCGTCCTTCGGGCCTTTTTCGACGGCTCGGAAGTGATCGAGCCGGAGGAGTTCGAGGTTTTCACCGATCCCCTTTCGAATACTTTCCCCATTGCCCTGCGGTTCGGTTGGGCACCCCGAGGCGTCGACGACGGGCAGGAAACGTTCGCGGTCGAGTACCTCAGTGCCGACGGCGCGCCGTTTCCCGCGCAGGGCTTCAACCTGGCGGCCCACCCGGCGTGCCGAGCGACTCTCGACCGGGCGGAAGTTTCGGACGGCACGGCCCTGAGCGGGCCGTTTTCGCCGTCGGAAACGGAAGCCCCGGTGGTGCTGGCGGCCGCACGAATTGCCGATGACCGGCTCGACGGGTTCGTCTTCGCCCTGTTTGCTCCCGGCGACGTACTGCGCGAGGCCCTTGCGCCCCAAATGGCCGAGTCGATGGATCTTTGCGTTTTCGACGTCCAGCAGCCCGACGCTCCCATATTGCTGGCCGAATACTTGGGAAACGACGCGGTACTCGAAGAACCCGGTCGGAGGCGTTGGCTGCACGTGGCTCCGTTCCGTCGGCAGATCGAGTTGGCCGGCCGGTCGTGGCTCGTCGAATGCCGCGCCACGTCTGCGGTGGCCGACGGCCGCGACAGTTGGCTCCCCTGGACCGCCGCCGCGGCGGGCCTCCTGCTGACGGCCGCGGCCGTGGGAATCCTGCTGCTCCTGGCGGTGCAGCATTCGCGGGTGGAACACCTGGTGTCAGTGCGCACTGCCGAAGTGCAGCACAGCGAACAGCGTCTGCGCACCATTACCGACGCGGCGCTCGACGCCGTCGTCTTGATGGCCCCGGACGGCACGGTTGCCCACTGGAACCCGGCCGCCGAACGGCTGTTCGGCTATCGCCGGAGCGAGATTCTCGGTCGCGATATCCACGCCGTACTCGTGCCCGAGGAGTTTCGGGAGCAGGCAGAGCAGGGATTGCAGCGTTTTACTGAGACAGGCGAAGGGGCGGCGGTGGGCAAAGTTCTCGAAATGGAAGCGCTGCGGAAGGACGGTTCCCGGTTTCCGATCGAAATCTCCGTTGCGGCAATTCGCATGAACGGCCGTTGGGGGGCGGTGGCCATTGTGCGCGATATTGCTGAACGCCGCGCCGCCGAGGAAGCAGTGCGGAAGGAACAGGCCCTCTTGCATGAACTGCTCGAGTTCCAGGAACGGGAACGCAAGCTCATGGCCTACGAAATCCACGACGGCCTGGTGCAGCAGCTTACCGGCGCCTTGATGACCTTCCAGTCGCTGCCGCAGGCTCCCGGCGGCGACGACACCTCGGCCCGCGACCGCTTCGAGGCGGCCTCGGGGCTCCTGCGCGACGCGATTGCCGAGGCACGGCGATTGATCAGTGGCTTGCGCCCGCCGGTCCTCGACGAGTCGGGCGTGGAGCCGGCCGTCGCCTACCTGGTCGACCAGCAGAAGCGGCGGGGCGGTCCGAGGATCGAGCTTGCCAGCGACCTGGACGAGAAGCGATTCGAACCCCTACTGGAAACCGCCGCGTTTCGTATTGTGCAGGAGGGGCTCAACAACGCCTGTCGCTACAGCCGCTCGGACCGGGTGCGCGTGGAACTGCACGCCGCGGAAGAAGAGGTGAGCATCGATATTCGCGATTGGGGCGAAGGCTTCGATCCGGAACGCATCGCTCCGGGCCATTTCGGCTTGCAGGGAATCCATGAGCGCGCCCGGCTGCTCGGCGGCAGCGCGGAGGTCCGCTCCGCACCGGGCCAGGGCACCGCCATCCACGTTATTTTGCCGGTCCAACCCCCGGCCGCCGCGGTTTGAACCGCTTGTCAAACGACGGCGCACCACGGCGGGCGCGGGTAGAGATTCGGGACGAGGGCGCCGGCGGGCGGCGCCTATCGGTGCGATAGCAAGCTTGCAGCGGCCGACACACATCGGCCGAGCGCCCCGGGCCGAGCGACGAGCAACCGCCCGATTTGGTAAGGTTCGGGCCGCCATCGCAAGTGCGCCGGCGTAGGCGTGATGTATTCAACCGCCACGTACCGCCCGTCGTGGAAAAACCGTTCCAGCAGGCGGTAGCGGAGCAGTTGGCCTGGGCTGTATTGGGCGAACTCCGGGTCGTAACCGACCTTGTAGGAGCGGTATACGCCCTTCGCGCACATGCCGTACGCGAACGCGATCGGACGGTCGTCGAGCAGAAGCAGGGCCAGTTCCAACTCGCCGTAGCGGGCCAATTCGCGGGCTTGCTCCAGGTAGAAGGCGAACAGGCCCGGTGTGCGACGCACCGACGTACCTTGCGTCCCTTTCCAGCCCCGATCCTCGATGTCGAAGCCGATCGAAAGCCACGGCTCGACCTCGTCCGGTTCGAGGGCGTCGAGAACTCGCAACTCGACCTGCCCCTGTTGGTCGAGCTTCCGCGCGTGCCGAGCCATTTGCTGCCGGTGGCGGCGCGACCAACTCCGCCGGTACGCGGCCCAGTCTGCCCGAGTGTCGATTCGACCGGGCTGCATGTCCGGCCGAAACTGCATGGGCATGCCGGCTCGTCGGAAGGCGGCCAGCGCGTGCTGCCAGCGGGCGGACTCAACGGGTACGTCGGCCAGCCGCAGCAGGGACCAAGGCAGCAGGGGAAACGCGCCGACGAGGGCATCGAGCACGGGCTGCGGCTCGACCGTCGGGTCGAGCAGCAAATCGCCGCTGTCGGACCATTCGTTGGCGGGCCAGGCTCCCACCCGCAATACTCCGGCTGCCTTTGCGGCCGAAAGAGGCAACGCGGCGACCCAACGCCCGTCGCATTCCACCACGAGCCCGCGAAACCGTTGGGGCGCTCGTCCACGCGACTCCGGTCCGATGAAGTGCCGCACCCACTGGGCGACAAGTGCCGCGCGAAGCGTCGGAGAAGCCACCTCGCTGCGGCGCCACAGGTCGTCCCAGGGACCGGTTGCAGCCAGTAGTTCTTCGAGCGAAGTCAGGTGGATGACCTGCAACGTCATGGACCTGCTCCGCTCATTCGTTTCCCATACGCCCAGCGCACCACTGCAGCGGTCGGAGGGCTTCGACCGTCGCCGGTACGAAGGGTCGTGTGTCCAATCGGCGAGCCGCAACCGCTGCGAAAACGGGACTGTCCACTTCGTACGCCGTGGAGAAAACGGCCCGCGCCGCCGACCCATCGGGGCAACGCCAGTCCAGATTGGCTGCCAACCTGACAGCGTAACGCTTTGCCGCCCGCATCACAATAGTGCCTGAAGCGATATTGCGCATGGCAGTTACGGCACTTGTCCATCTCAAGGTGCTTGTTTTTCTGCTGCGGAATTTCCTCAAGGGGCACCGCGCGACAGGCCGGATGATGCCCGTGCCCATAGGGCGGCAGGGCCGCCAACCAATGCGAGCTTCCGCTCGAAGCCAAGGCCACGACTGTGTGAAAAAGTCACGATGTTTGCGGTTCGTAGTATAGATTGCCCAGCATCCTTAGTTGGGGGGTATGCGTTTAGCCCAAACACACCCGCTAGAAACGAGGACGGCGCTGCGGTATCATAACGGAGTTGTGAGCAATGTTTCCTTCACCCAGTCTGGTGTCGGCGGGAGACACCGGGCGTACTGGAATCGTCGAATACCATGAACCCATTTCGGACGGCTTCCGACGAGGGAGTTTGCGTGTTGGCGGCGAAGCATTTTCGCCGGCAAGCGCAGCGGCTGGCGGCACAGCTCGACGGCATCCGAGCGGCCGAGGATATCGAGCCGGTCCACCGGGCCAGGGTGGCGTCGCGACGTTTGCGGGCCGGTTTGCGAATGTTCGAGGCCGCCTTGGAGCCCGAGGTCCACAAACGGTGGCGGAAGCATGTCCAGCGCATCACGTCCGGTCTCGGCGACGCCCGCGACAAGGACGTGCAAATCGAGTTTTTGTGTCAGGTGCTTTCGGAACTGGACGATCCGGCGCACTTTCCCGGCGTGGTCCGGCTCCTGGCCGAGTTGGAGAAGCAGCGCGAGCGTTTGCAGCCGATGGTGCTCAAGGCGGTCGATCGGATCGAGCGAAGCGGGGTCCTTGCCGAAATGCAAGGCGCCGTGAAGCAAGTGCGAGTCGCGAGCGAGGAGGCCAAGCCCTCGGCCCGGTCCGAAGCCATGTATGGCGAGGCCGAGCGGCGGATCCATGCGCAACTGGACGAACTGCTCGGCCACGAGGAGGGTCTCGACGATCCGCACGCGATTGCGGAGCATCATGCCATGCGTATTGCCGCAAAGCGGCTGCGCTACACGCTCGAAATCGTCAAAGCGCCGTACCAGGGCGGTCTAGACAAGATGATCGGCTGCGTCAAACGTTTGCAGACGCTGCTGGGCGATATTCACGACTGCGACGTCTGGGCCGAACGCCTTGCCGAGTTTTCCCAACGACAGCACGATCGCGTGATCGACCGATTCGGCCATGACGGACCGTACGCGCGGCTTTCGGCCGGCATCACGTGCCTCCGCGACAGGCGAGCCCACGATCGCGAACTCCTCTTTCACGAATTGCGCGATTACTGGGCGCAACTGAAACGTGACGAAGTGTGGGACGACTTGCGACGGCGGGCCGGCGCACCGGGCGAACCGCTCACGCCGCTGCCGGTTCCCAACCACACGCCGCATTGTGAAGAAGACCGCACCGTTCCCACCGAACGGGGCAACGGCCGATCTCTGGAAGCGAGCCTTGCGGCAGGCGCTCCGAGCCGGGAAAGCGAGTGATGGAAGCGATCGACCCACGGATGGAATCCGAGTGCCGGCCCAAGATCGTCGCCGCCGTCGACGTCGGCTCGAATGCCCTGCGCATGGCGGTTGCCGAGGTCCTTTCCAACGGCGAATTCGAAATTCTCGAACGCCTCCAGCGCGCCGTGCGGCTGGGGCAGGACACCTTCCGCCGCGGCCGGTTGGGCGGCCAAAGCATGCGCGCCGCCGTGAGTGTGCTGCAGGACTTCCGCCAGGTGCTGCGCCTGTACGACGTGGGACAATTGCGCGCCGTGGCCACCAGCGCCGTCCGCGAGGCCGGCAATGCCGACACCTTCCTCGACCGCGTGTTCATGGCCACCTCGTTCCAACTCGACGTGATCGGAACGTCGGAGGAGAGCCGCCTGACGGTCTCGGCGGTGCGGCGTGCGGTGGGCGACGCAATGGACGTCAACCGGGGCGTCAGCCTCATCGCCGACGTCGGCGGGGGCAGTACGCTGCTGACGATGCTGGAGGACGGCGATATCGTCAGCTCCCATGGGTTGCGATTGGGGTCCGTCTGGCTGCAAGAGATGCTTTCCACCAGCGAGGAGTCGCCCGAACGGTCCACCGAACTGCTGCGACATCATATCGTCAATGCATTGAGCACCGCGCAGAGTTTGTTGCCCTTGGAGCGGGTCGGGTCGTTCATCGCCGTCGGCGGCGACGCCCGGTTCGCGGCTCGGCAAGTGGGCAAACCCACCGACTCGGCCGACCTGATGGTCGTCGAGCGTTCCGACCTCGACCGGCTCGTGCGACAGTGCCAGAAATGCACCGCCGAGGAGCTTTCGCGCCGGCACGGACTGCCGTTCGCCGAAGCCGAAACCATCAACCCCGCCCTGCTGGTTTACCAATTGCTGCTGCGGAAGACCCGGGCCGAGCGGCTGATCATCTCGCACGTTTCGATGCGCGACGGACTCCTGCTTGAGTTGGCCCGCGCTGCCACCGGCCAGGAAGACGAGGGACTGCTCAAGGGCATCCTTCATTCCACGGAGTCGCTGGCGGAGAAGTACGGCGTCGATTTGGAGCACGCGCGGACCGTGGCCGAGTTGTGCGTCCAACTTTTCGATCTGCTTCAGGCCGACCACGGGCTCAGCGCCCGGCATCGGCTGCTATTGCGCGTGGCCGCCCTGCTGCACGAGGTGGGAGCTTTCATCAACCCGCGGTCGCTGCACAAGCACAGTTACTACATCATTTACAACTCCGAGATTTTCGGCCTGAACCGGAACGAAACGGACATTGTCGCGCACACGGCGCGGTACCACCGAGGCGGCGGTCCCAAGCTGACGCACGTCGAGTACACGGCGCTGCCCCGCGAGAAACGCGTGGTCATCAACAAGCTGGCGGCGCTGCTGCGCCTGGCCGACGCCTTGGTGCGCGGACGTGTCGAAACGGCGCGACGGTTGCAGTTCGAGCGCGAAGGCGACGAACTGATCGTTCACTTGCCGACTTCGTCCGACTTGCTCCTGGAGCGGCGGTCGATTGCCGGCCGGGGCGACCTGTTCGAAGACGTATACGGCATGAAAGTCCGACTTGAGGAAGGGTGAACGGAACATGGCGAAGGACGGCTTGAAAGCCGCGGAACTCTACATCAACCGCGAATTGAGTTGGCTGGAGTTCAACGATCGGGTGTTGCGCGAGGGGCTCAACCCGGAACTCCCGCTGCTGGAACGCGCGAAGTTTCTCGCCATCGTCAGTGCCAACCTGGACGAGTTCTTCATGGTGCGCGTAGCGGGGCTGATGCAGCAGCGGGCGGCCGGCGTGCGACGCCGCGACTTCGCCGGCCTGTCGCCCTCCGCGCAACTCGCCCGCATTGCCCAGCGCACGCATGCCATGGTGAACGAGCAATCCGCCGGAATTGCCGAGGTATTGAGCCTGCTGGAGGCGGAGGGGCTCCGGGTGGTTCCGCGGGCGCGTTGGACGGACGGCCAGCGGGAATTCATCGCCAAGCACTTCAGCCGGGAAATTCTGCCGATCCTCACGCCGCTTGCCGTCCAAGACTTGGACCCGGTACCGCTGCTGCCCGGCGGGCAGTTGTACGTGGCCGTGCTGCTGAAACGCGAGGATGGCGCCTCGGAGGAGGCCGATCCTCGGCGGATTGCCGTCGTGCCGGTGCCGACTCAGCTTCGGCGATTCCTGCCGATTCCCGGTGAGGACGGCGCCCACTTTGCCCTGCTGGACGAGGCCGTCGCCGCCAACGCGCACCAGGTCTTCCCGGGATGTGAGATCCTTGCGACCACCTGCTTCCGGATTACCCGCGATGCCGACGTCGGCGTGCGCGACGACGACGCCGGCGACCTGCTGCACGCCATTGAGGAGGCGGTCCTGGCGAGGCGGCGCCGCGCGGCGGTGCGCCTGGAAATCAGCGCCGGGGGGAACCGTCGGGTACGCAAGTGGCTGACCGACTGGCTTGCCGTGCGCAGTGACGACATTTACGAGATCGAGGGCATGCTCGACGCTTCGGCGTTGTGGCAGTTGGTGGGCCTGGATGGATTCGATAAGTTGCGCAGCCCCGAGTGGCCCCCCCAGCCGCCCCGCGACCTGATCGGCTGCGACAATCTGTGGGAGGCTGTTGAAGATCACGACGTGCTGCTCTTCCACCCCTACGAAAGCTTCGATCCGGTGGTGCAATTGCTCGAACTTGCGGCTGCCGACCCGAACGTGCTGGCCATCAAACAGACCCTCTATCGCACCAGCGGCGATTCGCCGATTATCCGCGCGCTGGAGAACGCGGCCCGAAACGGCAAGGAGGTGACCGTCCTGGTCGAACTGAAAGCCCGGTTCGACGAGGCGCGGAACGTCAACTGGGCACGCCGGCTGGAAGACGCCGGCTGCCACGTCATCTACGGCATTGCCAACTACAAGACGCACTCGAAGGCGCTCATGCTCGTGCGCCGCGAGGGGGCACGTATTCGCCGATACGTGCACCTGGCCACCGGCAACTACAACGACAAGACGGCCCGGCTCTATTCCGACCTCGGACTACTCACCTGCGACCGCGACATTGCCACCGACGTGGCGGCGTTCTTCAACCTGCTGACGGGCTATTCGGAGACGGTCGGGTGGTCGAAGCTGACGATCGCTCCCACCGGGCTGCGGCAGCGGTTCCTCGATCTGGTTGCGCGCGAAATTCAGGTGTCGACGCCCGACCGTCCCGGCCTGATCATGGCGAAGGTCAACTCGCTGCAGGACCCCGAGATCATCCGGGCCCTGTACCGTGCGAGCCAGGCGGGGGTTCAGGTGCAACTGAACGTGCGCGGCATCTGCTGCCTGCGCCCCGGCGTGAAGGGGGTTTCCGAGAACATCGAGGTCACGTCGATCGTCGACCGGTTCCTGGAGCACGCTCGCATTTTCTACTTCCGCAACGGCGGGCACGAGGAGGTGTACCTTGCCAGCGCCGACTGGATGCGCCGCAACCTCAGCCGCCGTCTGGAGATCCTTTTCCCCTTGATCGACCGCAACGTTCGCCGCCGCATCGTCGAAGCCCTCGAGACGTACTTCGCCGACAACGTCAAGGCCTGGCGCCTGAAATCGGACGCCGCGTACGAGCGGGTTGCCCGATCGGGGACAAAAGTTCGCGCGCAGGAAGTTTTATACCGGGAGACGGTCGAGGCGGTACGGCTCAGCGAGAAGTCGGCCCCGCAGTTCCGGCCCATCGAGCGGCCGCGGAGTGTGTAAGAGGGAAAGGCGGACCGCGGGTTCGTAGTGCAGGAGGACGCCACAATGCCGAGTCGTCTGGTATCCGTGGGAAATCGCGGCGCGGAACTCGTCGTGTTCCTCTTGGCCTGGTTGCTGGTTTTCGTTTCATCGGTCGATGCCCAGGACCCACTGCTTTCGTTCGACGTCTGCGTTTCCACCGCCCGGCGGGGGTTCGACGGCGAGTACTGCTGGGTGCATGCGCGGGCCGGCGCCATTCCGCCGGGGGCGCCGGGCAACGAGAGCGAAAGCCCGCTGGTGGTAATGACGACTCAGAAACTGCTGCTCACCGGGTCCGATGTCTTTTATCCTCTGCACGCGATGCGCACCGGCGACCTCAGCACATCGTGGACAAAACCGGTGGGTCAGCCCGTTTTCGCCCGGCAGGTGTTTTCGGGGCCGAATGCCCCCATGCCGACGGGCGCCGCCATCGCCCCGGAACTGCTCCAGCCCGGCGACGAAACGACCGTATGCGACTTCACCCCCAAGTGGCACACCGCGACGGGAAAACTGCTCGGAACGGGGCACACGGTCTGGTACCGCGATAACCGGGTGATGCACACGCGGCCGCGCGGCACGGCCTATTCCGTCTACGACGCCCGGCAGCAACGGTGGCTGCCGTGGCGAGTGCTCGAAATGCCCGGCGAACCCCGGTTCCAAAACGCCGGCGCCGGTTCAGTCCAGCGGTTCGATCTCGAAGGGGGCGACATCCTCCTGCCCATCTATTTCAAAGAGCCGCGGCAAACGCAGTACAGCGTGACCGTGTGCCGCTGCCGCTTCGACGGCGCGAAGCTGGAGTTCGTCGAGCACGGCAACCTAATGACCCTCGACGTGAAACGAGGGCTGTACGAACCGTCGAGCACTCGGTTCGGCGGGCGGTTCTTCCTGACCATGCGGAACGACGACCATGGCTACGTGGCTCGCAGCGACGACGGACTGCATTTCGACCAGCCGCGCCGATGGACCTTCGACGACGGTGCCGACCTGGGCAACTACAACACGCAGCAGCACTGGGTGACGCACAGCGAGGGCCTGTTCCTCGTGTACACGCGGCGCGGGGCTGAAAACGACCACGTCTTCCGCCACCGGGCGCCGTTGTTCATCGCCCGGGTCGATCCCGACGAACTGCACGTTCTCCGCAGCACCGAGCGCGTTCTGGTTCCCGAGCGAGGCGCCCGGTTGGGCAACTTCGGCGTGTGCGACGTCACTCCGAACGAAACCTGGGTGACGGCGGCCGAATGGATGCAGCCGCGCGGCGTCGAGCGGCACGGCAGCGACAACAGCATCTTCGTCGCCCGCATTCGCTGGAACCGGCCGAATTGGGCCGTGGGTGGGTTGGCAGCAGCCGTTCCGGCGGGAAAGCGCTGAGCCACGGGGTTGCATTGCCGGCACGCTCTGTTGGAGTTTACGCTGCAGCGCGGCCGATAACAAACGCGCTCGGTTTGCACGCTGAAGCGCGAACTCCAACAGTGGCAGCCCGTGGCCGGGCGCACCGCGTGCGACGATGGCTTACCGATTGACCAAGGCCCTCACAATGAAGCGTCGGGGGCGTTTACGCCTGGAATGGCAAGCGGAAAGAGCGGATTCTCCGCCACCTCGCGGCGGAGCACTCCCTTCGCTTCCTCGATCACTTCGGGATGCCGCGAGGCCAGGTCGTGGGCCTCTCCAGGATCGTCGGCAAGGTTGTACAACTCCCAATCGCCGGGCGATCGGGTCTTCAGGCCCTGGCGAACGACCTTGAAGTTGCCCAGCCGCACGGCCACCTGCCCTCGATAGCCGGGAAAAACCCAAACCATGGGCTTGCGCGTTTCCGGCACGGGGGCTCCCGTCATGACGGGCCAGAGGTTCTCACCGTCGAGTCCCGGCGGCGGATCGATTCCCGTTGCCGCGCAAAGGGTGGGAAACCAATCGGGGAAATAGCCGGGCGCGTCGCTTACGGCACCGGCCGGGACGCGGTCCGGAAGACGCACGATCATCGGCACCCGAATGCCTCCTTCGTAAACGCTCCCCTTGTAGCCGCGCAGGCCGGCGGTGCTGTTGAAGAATCCTGCGTCGACCCCGCCCACGTGGAACGCCGAGTCGGGATCGCGCGGATGCGTCGTGCCGTTGTCGCTGGTGAAAACGACCAGCGTACGGTCGGCGACGCCGGCCTGTTCCAGTGCCGCCACAACCCGGCCTACGTAGCCGTCCAGGTCGGAAATCATGGCGGCGTATCCGGCCCGAGGGCGAGGATGCGGCAAATATCCGTATTGACCGCGGTACGGCTCATCGTCCCAATCCTCGGGAAACCGCTCGACCGACTCGCGCGGCGGGTGCATGGCCAGGTGCGGCTCGATGAACGGCAGATACAGGAAGAAGGGGCGTGACGCATTGGCCGCGATGAATCGCTCCGCTTCCTCGATCATCAGCTTCGGCGCATAGGTCTCGCCAATCCAATCGTCCAGCCGCACTTCGCCCTCCGGCTGCCGGGCATGGCCGGGGATGGGCCGGGCATTGATGGCCACGCGTTCGGCGTTGCGCCACAGGTACGGCGGGTAGAAGCTGTGCGCGACGGCCTGGCAATTGTAGCCGAGGAACAAGTCGAACCCATGCCGGTTCGGGTCGCCCGTGCTGCCTACGGGCCCGAGCCCCCACTTGCCCATCGCCCCGGTGGCGTAGCCGGCGTTGCGGAATACCTCGGCGATCGTGAGGGCCTCGGGCGAGATGGGATGCTGCCCTTCGGTGAATTCCGGAAAATTGCGCCTCGCCGGGAGGTTGTCGCGCACTTCAGCCCGGCCCAGGTGCCGCCCGGTCAGCAGCACGCAGCGAGCCGGCGCGCAGACAGGCGCCCCGCTGTAATGCTGCGTGAACCGCATCCCCGCCTCGGCCAGCCGGTCGATGTGCGGCGTGGGAATCTTCTTCTGGCCGTAGCAGCCGGCTTCGCCCCACCCGAGGTCGTCGGCCAGAATGAACACCACGTTCAACCGCGAGTCATCGCCGGCGGCGTCGGCCGCTGCAACGGGTGCCGTCGCGGGAAGCAACACGGCCGAGAAGGCCAAGAACGCCGCGAGAATGCCACTGCACGGCCCGATGGGGTACGGGAAACGTCCGGTCATGATGGTGCCTGTCAAGGTTTGGGGGACTGGTTGCCTCGCCTGCGTCAAAGTATACTGTAGCGGATCGTGTCGGTGCAAGTTTCCCAGGGAGATCGAAACGATGAAATGCACAGTTTTTCCAGCGTGTGCCATGGTGCTGACGGTCTTGGCGGCGCTTTCCGTGGCCGCCGAGGACGGCGGCCCGTGGCAGTCGCTCTTCGACGGCAAGGACCTGGACGGTTGGGACGGCATGGGCGGGCCGGCCACGAACTGGAATGCCGCCGATGGCGTGCTCCAGTGCACGGGTGAACCCGGCTCCCATTGGCTGCGAACCGACCGCGAGTACGCCAACTTCGAGTTGAGCTTGGAATTCAACATCCCCGAAGACGGCAACAGCGGCGTCTTTGTGCGGGCGCCTCGCGAAGGAGCGCCGTGGGTTGAGGGCCTCGAAATCCAGGTGCTCGACGACTACGGCCCGAAATGGGCCGACCTCCGGCCGAACCAATACACCGGGGCCATCTACGCCGCCCAGGGGCCCTCGGAGCGAGCGACGAAGCCGGCCGGGCAGTGGCAATCGATGCGTATCCGCCTGGACGGACGTCGCTGCGACGTCTGGGTCAACGGCGAACACGTGATTGACGCCGACCTCGACGCCCTGGCCGAGAAGCATCCCAACCTCCGCGGGCTGAAACGCGAGAAGGGCTACCTCGGGCTCCAGAACCATAGTTCGCCGGTATCCTATCGGAACATCCGTATCCGCGAACTCGGCAACTGAGCCACCCCCCGTGGGACAAGCTTCCAGCTTGTCGAATCGAACCCAGTAATCGTCCCGGCTCGCAACAAAAACCAACACACGGGAAGCATATCGCACCCGGTTGGGTAAACGGTGTATGGAACTACTTGCGCGACGTTTCGATACCGCCGAGCCGGTCAAAATACATCTGGCCGAAGGCCGGATTGCACGCATCGCGCCCCTCGCCCGACCGGACATCGCATCCGACACGCTCCCGTGGGTCGCTCCGGGCATGATCGACCTGCAAGTGAACGGCTACGGAGGTCAGGAGTTTTCCTCGGCCGATTTGACGACCGAGCGCGTTGCGGCCATTGTGGCGGCCATGGACGGTTTTGGGGTAACGCGGTTCTGCCCTACGGTCACCACGCAAAGCTTCTCGTGCATGGCCCATGCGTTGGCCACGTTGCGTCGGGCGTGCGAGCAGTCGCCGCGGCTGGCCTACCGCATGCCGGGCTTCCATGTGGAGGGACCGTACCTGACGGCCGAAGACGGGGCCCGCGGCGCGCATCCGCTCGAACACGTCCATCCGCCCGATTTCGACGAGTTCCAACGGCTGCAAGACGCGGCCGGGGGCCGCATTCGCATCCTTACCATGTCGGTCGAGTTCGACGGCGCGGCCGAGTTCGTACGTCGCGTATCGGAGACGGGCGTGGTGGTTTCCATCGGGCATACGGCGGCCACGCCCGAGCAAGTTGCCGCCGCCGCCGACGCCGGCGCGCGCATGGCTACCCACCTCGGCAACGGCTCGCACGCCATGCAGCACCGGCACCGCAACTACATTTGGGCGCAACTGGCCGACGACCGACTGACGGCCGGGCTCATTTGCGATGGGTTCCACCTGCCGCCTTACGTGGTCAAGGTGTTTGTGCGGGCGAAGGGGTTGGGTCGCTGCGTGCTGGTGAGCGACCTGTCCGGGCTGGCGGGCCTGCCGCCGGGAACGTATCAGACCGGACTGTGCGACCTCGAAATCCTTCAGAGCGGCAAGCTCGTGGTCGCCGGACAACGTGAGAGCCTCGCCGGCGCCGGAACCCCTCTCGGAGAGGGGGTTGCGAACGTAATGCGGTTTGCCGGGCTGAGTCTCGCCGACGCCATTGCCATGGCCACAGTCCATCCGGCCCACACGATCGGCTTGCCCATGCCCCGGCTGGCGGAGGGCGAAAACGCCGATCTGGTGCTTTTCGCCCTCGACGCTGGATTCCGCGTCCACCGAACGCTAGTCGGCGGGGAATAGGGAATGTCGCCGAGCCCGAACCAGAATAAGGAAAAACCTGCTTGCGGCCAACTTCCCGTGGGGACAGTGGCCTAGATTTTTGCGGGGGGCATTTCGGCCGGTTTTTTGCTACAATGGGTTGAGCGACGAGGCTCAATCGGCTGCCAGCCGCACCACTCGTCGCACCACGAGCGAGGAGCACCGCCATGAACGGACAGGAACCTTCGCCGCAGTTTGGCGCCACCTATTCGGGCAACAGCCCGACCCCATCGGCGAATCCCCCGGCCGGAAAGTCGGATCCAGGCCAGGCGGCTCCACCCCCTCCACCGTGGGCCAGGATGGGGCAGCCTCAGCCCGAGGTGAACGGGCAGCCCGCGGCACCGAACCAGAACGGTTCGGCACCGAATGGGGTGGCTCCAGGCCAAGCGGCGGCGCCGTTCGCAGCGCCAACTGCGTCGCAGGCACCGGGGAACGGCTCGACTTCGAACTTACCGCCGTGGATTCGCGCCGCGCGGGCGTCGGGGCCGGCGGCCGCACCGAGCCCGGGCACGCCGACCACGGTCCATTCCCCGGCCACACCGGCCGGCTCCGCGCCGGTGGCTCCTCAGGCGAATGCAACAGCGGGATACGTTGCCGGTTCTCCATCCTCGGCGGCGGTGGGGGCCGCATCGTTGCCCTGGCAGCCGCATGGAGCGGCTTCGCAACCGGCGCCCGCAACGTCAATGAGCCCGACGACCGCACCCGAAACGCCCCACCCTGCTGGGCAGGCGCAGGTTCCGGCGGGCACGGCCGCTCCCCCGCCGGCAGGGGTTCTTCCGTCCGATGCCGAACAAGACGAAGACTGGTTCCGTTCGCCGAGTTTCGTGCGTACCTCAGCGGCCTTTCTTTCGTCCACCGTATTTCATCTTGTGGCGATGATCGTGTTGGGCTTGTGGATGGTGCCCGTCGCCGGCGACGCATTCCAAATGCTGACGGTGACTCCCGAATTCGATACGGTTCTGCTGGAGGACCGGCTGCAGCCCAGCATGGAGATGGCGTGGGAGGATTCGGCCGATCTGCTCCTCGGTTCGGCCGGTCAGGCGTCGCCCGACGACGCCTTCGCCCGGGTCGACTGGTCGACCATTTCCGCCGACCCGCTCGACGGGCAGATCAGCGTTTTGCCGGAATCGTTCGAGCATGTGGTGGGCAAAACCGACATGCTCACGGAGCGCGGCGCCACGCCGGGGCTGCCTCGCGTCGTGGTGGGCGACTACCGCCAGGCACTGGACCACATCACGCAGGAGGTGCTTAGACTGCTCGCCAAACGCGACGTTCTGCTCATCTGGTGCTTCGACGAGTCGGAGAGCATGAAGGACGACCAGGAGCAGATCGCCGGCCGAATCGAGCGAGTGTACGCCGAACTTGGCATGACGGGCGCCACGAAAGGCGAGTCGTTAACCACCGGCATCACCAGTTTCGGGCAAGGATTCCATGTTCATACGCCCCACCCGACCACCGACTTGGAAGCGATCAAAGAGGCGATCGGCTCCCTGCCGGTGTGCCCATCGGGCCACGAGTTCATGTGCAACGCGGTGGTCCAATCGATCAACACGTTCCGAAACCACGCCCGGGCCGAGAATCGACAATTGGCCTTAATCCTGGTCAGCGACGAATCGGGCGAGCCGGAAGAGACCGACCAGTACCTGGAAGCAACCGTTCAGCATGCGAAAGCCGCGCCGTGCCCGGTGCACGTGTTGGGCCGTGAGGCGGCGTTCGGGCAGCATCTGGCCCGCGTGCAGTGGGACCATCCGCAGACGGGCAAAACCCACTGGCTGCCGATCGACCGCGGGCCCGAATCGGCTTTTATCGAGCAACTGCAAACCGACGGTTTCGGACGCCGCGAAGACGCGCATCCCAGCGGGTTCGGGCCGTATGCCCAGTCGCGTCTGGCCATGGAAACGGGCGGGAAGTTTTTCATGCTGCCCAGCAAACAATCGAACCTGGCGTGGAGCGGCGAGCGTCGGTATTCGCCTCTTGCCATCGATGCCTACCGGCCCGATCTGCGCTCTCGCCACGAAGTGATGCGCGAAATCAACCAGCGCCCGCTTCGCCATCTGATCACCCAGGTCGTACACGACTTGAACCCGGACCGTAGCGAATCGGCCGATCTGATGCGCATCCGTGAAGACTTCTCCGGCGACCGCGCCGAGACGAAGCGGCAACTCGAAGCCGCCCGCAGCAAGGCCATCCGATATTACTCCGGGTTGAAGCGGGCGATCGACTCGCTCGAAAGCGAAAAGGCCAACCAGATGCGCGAGGAGGAGCCTTCGAAACGATGGCAGGCCAACTACGACTTGATGCGGGCGCAAGCGCTGACCTATGCGGCACACGTGTACCTGTACGGGGCCGCCTTGGAGGACGCCATGCAGCGTGTCGACGAGGTGCCCGCCACCCGCGGCGAGGAACACCTGGCTCGCTGGCGCATCCGGCATCGCGAGGGCTTGCCGATTGACTCGAATGCCGCCGAATTGCTCGCCCGTGCCCAGCAATACTACCTCGACGTGATCGCCAACCACCGCGATACCCCGTGGGCCGCCCGCGCCGAGTGGGAACTCCAGCGGGTATTCGGCTATCCGGGCGTCGAGGAGGCTGCCGAGCAGTTGGCCGCGGCCGGCGCGGCGGCAGGCGACGCCGCCCATTTGGATGAAGACGCGATGGCCCTCCGCGCGATTGCCGCCAACCTCGAACTCGGTGTCGGAACCGGTCCGGGCGTGGGTGTGGGCGGCGGCGGAGGGGGCGGCGGAGGCGGCGGAGGCGGCGCCGGTTGGGGCATCGACTTCGTCCAAGGCATGGAGTTGGTCCCGGAATACCGTGTTCCGCCACGGCCGCGAGAACCGCAGCAGGGTGGAGGCGGGCGACGGCCCGACCGCAGGCCGGAGCCGCCCGCCGAACCGCGCATTCCCATCCCGAAGCTCTGAGTCAGTCGTACGCGCTACGCGGCGGCCGGCGCTTCGGTTCGGGTTCGTCGTCCGGTTGTGCCGGCTCAGGTGTCGGCGATTCAATTTCCGGGCGGGCACTCGGCGGACCCACATAAGCTACCTCGACGAAGTACGCCCCGCGCTGGGTGCCGTCGGGTTCGAAAAGCCACGTTTGCAGCCGTGCTTTGCCTGCCGGCAGGTCAAGTTCCATCGGTACGCCTGTAACCCCGGGCGGCACGCCAACTTTCGCGGCCGCCTCGCCCACCTGCACCCGAGCCGACGTGGCGGGCAGCGGAAACTTCACGGCGGCCGGACGCTCCCGCAACGTGAACCGGTATCGGCCCGCGCGCGTTACGTCGACCGCCCAGAAGCCGTTGGCCACGGCGCGCTGGCGGATGTGTCCCTGGTGCCATGGCACCGCCGGGCCGTGCCAATCGTAACAGGTCAGCACGGCCGGGTTGGCTTCCGGAGCGCCGACGGGAATCGGGCACACCTCGGCCAACCGCGGCGCGACCTCCTTGTACCACTCCTCGTACTCGAATCGCAATTGGTCGCGCACTTTCCGGTTGCCCGGCGCAATGTTGATCAGTTGCCCCGGATCCTCGTCGATGTCGAAAAGCTCCGTGCCGCCGACCAGCCGATACTGGTCGGTCATCACCGCCGAGTTGCGCCACGGCTGCGGCGGGCCTGGCCCGTGCGCCTGCACGAACAGCGTCCGCCGAAACCAGTCCTCCACGCCCACCAGCAGTGGCACCAGGCTCTTGCCGTCGAACTGCACGTTCCTGGGATAGCGTACGCCGCACAGGTCCAACAGGGTGGGGAACAGGTCGATGTGGGCCGCGATTTGCGGAATGTCGCGCCCGCCCTTCAGCCGGCGCGGATAGCGAATGAAGCACGGCACGCGGTGTCCGCCGTCGTACGGCGAGCCCTTCCCGCCGCGCATGACCACGCCGCCGGCCCTGCCCGAAATGCCGTTGTCGGTCAGGAAGACGATCACGGTGTCGTTGGCCACCCCCAAGGTTTCCAGCCGGCTGACGAGCACGCCCAGGTTCTCGTCGAAGTTGGCGATCATGCCGTAGTACATGGCCAATTCCTTGGGCACGCCCGCGGCGAGGTACGGTTCGGCGTACCGGGGCGGCACCTCGAAGGGCGCCCGGGGCGCGACGGCCGGCAGGTAGAGAAAGAAGGGCCGTTGCGGATCGGCCTCGATGAACCGCCGGGCCGCGCTGAAGAATACGTCGGTGCAATAGCCCTGGTACTTCCGCCATGTGCCGTTGCGGCACAGGACGGGGTCGAAATGGGAATTGCCCCAATAGTCGGGCGTATGCCCGATGCCGCCTCCGCCGTGGACGAGCGACTCGTCGAAGCCGCGGTCCATCGCGCGGTAGGGGTAATTGTCGCCCAGGTGCCACTTGCCGAAAATGCCCGTCCGGTAACCCGCCGCTCGGAACACCTCGGCAACGGTCGTCTCGTCGACTCGCAGCAGCGAGCGACCCATCATCGGATACCAGACGCCCGTCCGGGCCGAATAGCGCCCGGTCATTAGCGCCGCCCGGCTGGCCGCGCCGGTCGGATCGACGTGGAAGCGGGTCAGCCGCAGGCTTTCCGCGTGGAGCCGGTCGAGCATCGGCGTCTTGAGCACCGGGTTTCCATGCGCGCCGATATCGCCGTACCCCTGGTCGTCGGTCATCACCAGCAGCACGTTCGGCTGCCGCGTTTCGGCC
>CAYPWB010000053.1:0-21409 GCA_964414315.1 uncultured Planctomycetaceae bacterium
CGGCCCAGATCGGCGGCCCCTCCGGCGGATGCATCCCCCGGCAGCACCTGAACGTCCCGCTCGATTACGAGTCGCTCTCCGAGCTGGGTGCCATCATGGGCTCCGGCGGGCTGATCGTGATGAACGAGGACACGTGCATGGTCGACGTCGCACGGTACTTCTTGGAGTTCGTTCAGGAAGAGTCGTGCGGCAAGTGCGTCCCGTGCCGCGTGGGCACCAAGCGGATGCTCGAAATCCTCGAACGCATTTGCGACGGCCGCGGCGAGGAGGCCGACGTCGAGCGGCTCATTGAACTGGGCGAGATCATCAAGGACTCCTCGCTTTGCGGGCTGGGGCAGACGGCCGCCAACCCGGTGCTGTCGACCATCCGGCACTTCGGTAACGAGTACATCGAGCACATTCGCGACCGCCGATGCCGCGCCGGCGTGTGCGCGGCGCTGGTCAACGCGCCCTGTTCGAGCGCCTGCCCCGCCAATGTCGACATTCCCGGCTACGTGTCGCTGGTGGCCGAGCGCCGCTACGCCGAAGCGCTGCGGTTGCACCGCGAACGCAACCCGTTCGCCGCCGTTTGCTCGCGCGTGTGCTTCCACACGTGTGAAGAGAAATGCCGGCGAGCGACGATCGACGCACCGGTTTCCATCCGCGGCATCAAGCGGTTCATGGCCGACCAGGAGGTTACCTACCAGTTGCCGGCGGTGCGCGAAAACGAGCGGAACGCCCGGCGCTCGATCGTGATCGTCGGCGCGGGACCGGCCGGCCTTTCCTGCGCGTATTTTCTGACCCGGTTGGGTTACCAGCCCAAGGTGTACGAGGCCGAGCCGCGGCCCGGCGGCATGCTGGTACAGGCCATTCCGGCCTACCGCCTGCCCCGCGAAATCGTCGCCCGCGAGGTCCGCATGATTGAGCAGCTTGGCGTGGAGATCCATACGGGCATGCGGCTGGGCGCCGACTTCACGCTCCGGTCGCTCCGGGCCGAAGGCTGCGAGGCCGTGTTCCTGGGCGTCGGGGCCCCGCACGGGGTGAGCCTGGGCATTACGGGCGACGGCGCCGCGGGCATCACTGACGCCTTGTCGTTCCTGCGGGTGTACAACCTGCGCGGGTCGGTGCCGGTGGGCCGTCAGGTCGTGGTCATCGGCGGCGGCAATTCGGCCATCGACGCCGCCCGCACCGCGCTGCGCCTCGGCGCCGACCGTGTGACGGTCGTGTACCGCCGCAGCCGCGAAGTGATGCCCGCCTACCGCGAGGAAATCGACGAGGCCCTGACCGAGGGTGTAGAGTTGCGGCTGCTGACCGCCCCGGTCGAGATCGTTACGGAAAATCAGGCAGTCGTGGGCGTCCGCTGCGTGCCCATGCAGCTTGGCGCGTTCGACCGTTCCGGTCGCCGCCGCCCCGAACGCCGCGGCGAGGCGTTTGTCATTCCGGCCGACCATGTGCTGGCCGCCATCGGGCAATCGCTCGACTTGCCGAGCCTCGCCGACGGCGTCCAGCTTGCCCGGCGCAACAACGTGTTCATCGACGTCGACCACGCAACCGGCCAAACCTCGGAGAAGTGGGTTTTCGCCGGCGGCGACGCGGTGACCGGGCCTTCGTCGGTGGTTGAAGCCGTGGCGGCCGGCGAGCGGGCGGCCCGCGGCATCGACCTGTACCTGACCGGCGCCGACCACGCCTTTTGGCGCGACGAACGGCCGGTCGACACGTTTTTCGACCCGGAGGCCGAACCGGTCGACACGCCGCGCGAGAAACTCCGGCTCATTCCCGTCGAACGCCGCCGCCACAACTTCGACGAAGTCGAGCAACCGTGGCAGGAGGCCATTGCCATCCGCCAATCGAAACGCTGCCTTCGCTGCGACTACGGCCGCCGCGAATGCGCCGAGGCATACGAGGTGAGTTAGTTTCCAGAAGCGCAAGCCCCCGGAAAACGAGATCGGCATAGTTATTCGCACGAGGATTCAAGAGATTCGCACGAGGATTCAAGAGAATGGACGCAACCTTAGACATCCACTTTGGCGATAATCTCGACATCCTCCGGACGCTTCCCGACGAATCGTTCCAGCTCGTCTACATCGACCCTCCCTTCAACACGGGAAAGACGCAAACGAGAACGCAACTTCGCACCCTCCGCGACCAGGACGGCGACCGAAACGGCTTTCAGGGGCAGCGATACAAGACCGTCAAAGTCGGTATGCGAGCGTTCGCCGACACGTTCGACGACTTCGTGGAGTTTATGGAACCACGATTGAACGAGGTATACCGGCTGCTGTCGCCTTCGGGCAGCTTCTTCCTGCACCTCGACTACCGGGAGGTTCACTACTGCAAGGTATTCCTCGACGCCCTGTTCGGCCGCGAGTCGTTCATCAATGAGATCATCTGGGTGTACGATTACGGCGCCCGGAGCAAGACGAAGTGGCCCGCCAAGCACGACAATATCCTCTGGTACGCCAAAGACCCCGGCAAGTACACGTTCCACTTCGAGCAGATGGACCGTATTCCGTACATGGCGCCCGGCCTCGTTACGAAGGAAAAGGCGAACCGGGGAAAGACGCCGACCGACGTTTGGTGGCATACGATCGTCGCCACCAACGGGAAGGAACGGACCGGATATCCGACCCAGAAGCCGCTCGGGATCATGAATCGGATCATCCGCATTCATTCCCATCCCGGCGACACGGTGCTGGATTGCTTCGCGGGGAGCGGTACCACGGGGGAAGCGGCGCTGAACCACGGCCGCAGCGCGGTGCTCATCGATTCGAACGAAGAGGCAATGCGAGTCATGACGCGGCGTTTGGCCTTCGCCAAACCGACATTCCACGGGTATGTTCCTTCGCCGGAAGACGTTCCCGATGCAACGCTCGGCCGGCCTTCAGAACTTTCGGTTTTCGCGCCTCAGCCGTAACAGCCCCAGCCATTCCGGCACTCCAATGATGTCCTTTCCTCCCTACCAGCTATTGAAATGCCCAACGTCTTCATCAACAATATTTCCGTAGAAGTTCCCGCCGGCACGAGCGTGCTCGACGCCGCTCGGCAGGCCGGCATCCGCATTCCGACGCTGTGCTACGTCGAAGGGCTGCAAGCCATCGGTGCGTGCCGCGTATGCGTGGTCGAGGTCGAAGGGGCGCAGAATCTGGCGGCGAGTTGCTCCATGCCCGTACGCGACGGAATGAAGGTGTTCACCAACACGCGGCGCGTGCGGGAAGCCCGCCGCGCGGTGGTCGAACTGCTCCTTTCCGAGCACAACGGCGAGTGCCAGACGTGCGACCGCAACGAAGACTGCGAATTGAGCGCCCTGGCCGCCGAATTGGGCATCCGCGAGGTGCCCTACCAGGGCCAGCGCACCGCGAAGCACCTCGACCTGTCGACGCCCGCCCTCATGCGCGACACGGGCAAGTGCATCAAGTGCCGGCGCTGCGTGGCCGTGTGCGCCGAAACGCAGGGCGTGGGCGCCCTTTTCCCCCAGAACCGCGGCTTCGACACGGTCATCGGCCCGGCGTTCAACCTCGACCTCGAAGCGGTCGCCTGCGTGCAGTGCGGCCAGTGCGCCGCCGTGTGCCCGGTGGGCGCCATCACCGAGCGCGACCAGGTTCAGGACGCCTGGACGGCGCTCGATGCCAAAGAGAAGCACTGCATTGTGCAAACGGCGCCGGCCATCCGCGCCGCGCTGGGCGAGTGTTTCGGCTATCCGCCCGGCACGCGCGTGACCGGTAAAATGGTCGCCGCGTTGCGGCGGTTGGGCTTCGATGCCGTGTTCGACACGAACTTCGCCGCCGACCTGACCATCATGGAGGAGGGGAGCGAGTTGCTCAGCCGGTTGCGGCGGAAGTTGGAGCTTGGCGAGGACGTAGCCCTGCCCATGTTCACGAGTTGTTCACCCGGCTGGGTCAAGTACATCGAGTACCGCCATCCGGACCTGCTGCCCAACGTTTCGACCTGCAAATCGCCGCAGCAGATGCTCGGGGCCGTGGCGAAAACCTACTACGCCGGGAAGCTCGGCCGGCGTCCGGAAGACATGTTCGTCGTGTCGATCATGCCGTGCACGGCGAAGAAGTTCGAGGCCCAGCGGCCGGAAATGGACGCCAGCGGCGTGCGCGACGTCGACGTCGTGCTGACCACGCGCGAACTGGGCCGAATGGTCCGCGCCGCGGGCATCGAGTTCGACCGCCTGCCCGACGAGCAGATGGACGCCCCGCTCGGCTTGTCGACCGGCGCGGCCGACATCTTCGCCAACACGGGCGGCGTAATGGAAGCCGCCCTGCGCACCGCGTACGAGGTAGTCACCGGCCGGCCGTTGCCCGCCGACGGGCTTCGCGTGAAGCCCATCGAGGGCCTCGAAGGCGTCAAGGAGGCCGCCGTTACCATCGAGAATCCCGGCGAGTCGTGGGAGTTCCTCGACGGCGTAACCCTGCGCGTGGCCGTCGCCCACGGCTTGGCCAACGCCGAGCAGGTCATCGGCCGCATTCTTTCGGGCGAGGCCGAGTACCACTTCGTCGAAGTGATGGCCTGTCCCGGCGGCTGCATCGGCGGCGGCGGGCAGCCCCGCTTCACCACCAACGAAATCCGCAGCAAGCGCATGGCCGCCATCTTCCTCGAAGACGAGGAGAAGCGGCTCCGCAAGTCGCACGAGAACCCCGACGTACTGCGCCTCTACGAAGAGTTCCTCGGCCAGCCCCTTGGCGAACGGTCCCATCACCTGCTGCACACGCACTACACCGAGCGCAGCAGGGTGTAACGCGGGCGGAGTCGGCCGCGCAACCCGTGTCGTGGACGGGAGCCTCCCCGATTGACACGCCTGTTCCTCCCACCTATATTGAACGTGTGGGAAAAACGGCCGTGCGAGCCGCATGGGGAGGAGTTCGTAGCGTGAACCAGCGTATTCGGGATTTGACGGACTGCTTTCGGCGCGGACTGGAGTCGATTTACCAGGCGCGCTTGAAGGGCGTCTATTTGTTTGGGTCGCATGCCCGGGGCGATGCGGGGCCGGAATCGGACGTCGACCTGCTCGTCGTGTTGGACCACTTCGAGCGGTACGGAGCGGAAGTGGACCGTACAAGCGCCTTGGGTTCCGAGTTGTCGCTCGATCACGCCGTCAGCATCAGCGAAGTGTTTGTGAACGAACACGACTGGTTATCCCGGCATACCCCCTTTCTCAACAACGTACGGCGGGAGGCCGTTCGGGTATGACCCACGAAACGGCGAAATTCCTGGAAAAGGCGGAGCGCGCCATGGATGCCGCGAGTACCCTCCTGGAAATCGACGACGTCGAGGGCGGGATGAGCCGCGCCTACTACGCGATGTTTTACGTGGCCCAAGCTCTGCTCTGCGAACGGAATCTTTCCTTCAGCAAACACTCAGGCGTTCATAGCGCATTCGGCCAGCATTTCGCCAAAACGGGAACGCTCGATCCGAAGTTTCATCAGTGGCTGTTGGCTGCTTTCAATAAGCGCATCGTTGCCGACTACGGAGTAGACGTTGCGTTCGCGAAGACTGAGATCGAGGAGGCCATCGCCCATGCGAGCGAGTTCCATGCGGCCGCTCAGCGTTACTTGCAGACGTTGCCGTAAGGCGAACGGTCCCATCACCTGCTGCACACGCACTACACCGAGCGCAGCAGGGTGTAGGAGGAAGCGAGCGCCTCCCCGGTGTTTGCGATTTGCAGCACGGCAGCGGCCGCACGTGGCGGAAAAACCACGTTCGGCGCCGTACCACGATCGCCAATTGCAGCAGCCGGCGGTCTGCAAGTTTCTCAAGCACAAGGAGTTACGAGCGAGCGGCGGCGCGATTCTCCATTTTGGCACGTCGCTTGCTATTTCGGTAAGGCGAGTGAAAACACACCTTACCTATGCCGCTGTTCAGCGGCCGGTGAGTCCGATCGTGTCCCTCCCGGCGATTAATGCGGTTGGTGGTGAGCAGGCCGACCGCTGCCCGGACTCACCCGGCAGAAGCCCCGGTCCCGCCAGACCGGGGCTTCTTTCCTTTCTCGGCACGATGGCCGCCCCCTTGCCGACCGATGGCCCGTTGTCCGTTTCCACCATCGTGTTGGGAATAGGGACGGTGCGGTGTCCCGGCTCGTTCTCCTGCACCGTAAGACTATGCTGGAAGACGACTTTGGCTTGCTTCAGCGTGAGGATGGGGCGTTCGTCCGTGCCCTCCGGGTGCTTCGCGCAAAACGTCCCTGTTCCGTCATCTTCGCCCCTTGCAACCGAATGGCGGTTCGGTTAGAATAATGGACGGTGGTGGTCGGGCGCCCACCGGGCCAGAGGAAGGGCTTGGTACACATCCGGAGGACCTTGTCATGTTGTGTTGCGCTCGTGTTTGTATGTTTTCTTGCGCCCTGATTGCCGGCTTGCTGCCGGCTTTCGTTGCGCCCGCCGCGGAACCTGCTGCCGCGGCTTCCGACGATGCCGCTCGGCCGGTCGTCGATCTGTTCGCCGGCATTGAGGCAGGGAGCATCGAGGCGCGGGTCATCCCGCGCAACGAAAAGCACCTGAATCTGCTGTTGGAGAACAAGACGGCGGAACCGCTCACGGTGAGCATTCCCGCCGCGGTGGCGGCCGTGCCGGTGATGGCCCAGTTCGACTTTCCCTGGCCGGGGCAAGACCAAAATCAGAACCGTCAACAGCCGCAAAACGTGGGCGCGGCGCCGCCCTGGCAGGGCCCCCAAGGCAACCGCGGGCCGATGAACTTCCCCGGTGGAGGCCAAGGGAACTTCCCCGGCGGTCCCCTCTTCTCGATTCCGCCGGAAGATGTAACCCGGGTCCGGCTGACCGGCGTTTGCCTGGATCACGGGCTGCCGACGCCTCGCCCGAAAATGCCCTACGAGCTTCGGCCGATCGACCAGGTCGCCGCGCGGCCGGAGGTGGCGATCCTCTGCGTGATGCTTGGCCGGGGCCGAATCGATCAGGAAACCGCCCAGCTTGCCGCTTGGCATTTTCAGAACGACTTGAGTTGGGACGAGCTGGCCGCCGAGCGCGACAAAGCCGCCATCGGCACCGTAGCAAGCTACACGCCGAAGCAACTGCGCGCCGCCAAGCGGGCCGCCGAGGAAGCCGAGAAGCTTGCCGAAGTTATGCAGCCGGTGGAATCGACGGCATCGACGCGATAGGCGAGCCGACCGAGACAAGTCGCCGCTCCTGTTGCGGACCGGTGGCGCTGCAGCCGAGCGCTACACCGTCGCCGGTTCGCAATCGGCGCCTTGGGCTTCGAGGCGGCGGATTTGTTGCTCGTAGTCGAGTCGCTGCGCTTGCCACTGCAGCGCGCGGTCGTTCAGTTCCGCCTCGAGCTGGTGCAGTTCGGCCTCGCGGGCGGCGAGGCGCGACGCATCGGTCGCGGCTTCCTGCCGCTGCTGCTCCGCCCAGCGGTCATACCTCTCCTTCTGTCGCACGACCTTGTCGTACTGCTCGGACAGTTGCCGGCGGATCGCCTCCAACTCCTGCTTCTGTTCTTGCACTTCGGCATTGGCCAGCCGGTAGTGGTCGGCCAGCTTGCTGCGGATGCCGCTCAGCGAGCTGGTCAGCGCGGCGGGCGGGGCCGCGCCGGAAAGCTGGGCCCACAATTCCTCGGTGGCCAGCCGGATTTCGAGCGTTTCACGGTGCATTCGGCCGAGTTCCGCCCGAAGTTGCTCCAGCGCCGCGCGGCACTGGTCGACGTGTTCGCCGCGCCGGCGCAGCGATTCCCTCTGCTTGTCGATTTCGGCCAAGGCAGCTCGCTGCTCGGCGGCCAGGCGGCGGCGTTGCCGGCGGGCATCCTCGTCCATCTCGCGGCACGCGTGCCGGAGTCGGTCGCGTAAGCCTTCCGCCTCCTCGCGAGCCTCCTGCGCGCGGCGTTCGTCCAGGTCGATCTCGCGCCGGCGGGCGTCGAGCTGCTCGGCGGATGCGTGCCGCGTGGTGCCCCGCTTCTCGGCGAACTCCTGCTCGCGCTGTTCGAGTTCGGCTTCACGTTGGTCGAGCGCATCGCTGCGCCGGGCCGCCTCGGCTTCCCGCTCTTGCAGCCACAGGCGCGCCGCGCGCGTGTCGCGGTCGATGGATGCCATCCGGGCGTTGACTTGAGCCTCGCGATGGTCGAGTTCCCGCTGCCGTTCGCGCAGGTGCGAAGCCAACTGATCGGCCTGAACTTGAACGCGGCGATCGGCCGTTTCCGGGGCCGGCGAGGGCGCGACGGGCGCGGTTGGGTCGGGAGCCGAATCGCCCGCCAAGTCGGCCGTTCCCGCCGCGGCGGCCGATGCCACCCCAGCGTGTTCGCGCGATCGAGCGTCGTCGCTCGTACTGGGCTTGGAGGCCAGCTCGTGCGGGGGGTCGATCCGACTCTCCTGCACCCGGCTCGATTCACCATCGTCCGGCCGGCTCATGGTCTCCCGCGAGCGTCGCCTGGATTCTCTTCTTGGCTTGGACATGTTCGCAACCCGCTGTCGAAGGGGCCTTGCCGGGCAGAGATGCCCTGGCCCCCGCAGGAACGGCTTACACCAAGCCAATCTTCCCACGAAGCCGGCAAACTCTGCGCAACCGGCAAGGTTTATCCGGCTTACTATTTCGGCAGGCGGGCGAACAGAATTCAGCCCAAGTTGGGATTATTCACGGCACGAACGCGCCGTTCGGTCAGGAAACCGCCTGGTCCAGCGCTTGCTGGAGACGGTTCTTCGGCTGCACGCCGACGAATCGGTCGACGACCTCCCCCCCCTTGAAGACCATAAGCGTTGGGATGCTGCTCACCTGGTAGTTGGTTGCCAGGGTCTGGTTGTCGTCGATGTTGACCTTGCCAATAACCACCGAGTCGGCATTTTCGGCGGCCAATTCCTCGACGATCGGGCCCACCATGCGGCAAGGGCCGCACCAGGGAGCCCAGAAGTCAATCAACACCGGCCGATCGGACTGGAGGACTTCCGCTTCAAAATTGCTCTCGGAAAGTTCCTTGACATTCGCCATTGCGCATATCTCCTTCGAGGAATGGCCCCAGGGCGCCGGCTCCATGCAGTGCCGGAGCGGAGGGGCGGGCAGGTACGGATTCCAGGGCGTCCGAAGGGGACCGTCCCGTTTCCACACGGAAACGGTAGGACGCTGGAGAATGCCCTCGCCGTCGCAAAAACCGGGGCCGTCTCCCTTGGACGCTCACAAAGGAATTATAGAAGTCCCGTCCGAGGGGTCAACGAGGGGCCCCGGCGGCATTCGTCCCGCCAACCAGCGAGGCCAGGACGCTGCGAAGTCGTTTCATGGTCACCGGAAGCGGCAGCACAACCCGGTGCTTGCCCGTCAGCGCCTTCTCCTGCCACCCATGCTGGCGCTCGTCGAGGAGCAAGACGGCGGGGATGGAACTCGTCTTCGAGTCCTCGCCCAACTGGTTGAATCCGCTCAGGGCCGGTTCGCCCAATTCCTGGGCGTTGAACAGGACACAGTCGGCGGTGCCCGTGTCCTGGCGAATTCGCTGCAGCGCGCGGCCGGGGTCGCTGGTTACCAGAACGCGGTAGCCGGCCTTTCGGAAGCCCGATCGAAAAACGTCCTGGAACTGCACGTTCGATTCGACCACCATGATCGAGTGCTCCGGCTCGGCGGCGGCGGTGCCGCGGGCAAGGGACGACGCGGTACTGTCGGCGCCCACCATCAACGGCCCGCTCGTGTTCGCCGCAGGATCCTCCTCGAGCCGCTTCAAGGCGGCGCGAAGGTCGTGGAGCATTTCCGAGGGCGATTGGTACCGTCGGCTCGGGTCGAGCATCATCGACTTGTTCACCACCAGCGTCACGGCCGCCGGCAGGGCCGGGTCGACCTTCTGGATCGGCACGACGTCGGTGAAGCGGCTTTTGCTGAGCCGTTGAAGTCGATCGCGGGTTTCCGAAAGGGGGGGAAACCCGGTCAGCATGTGGTAGAAAATGCAGCCGGTGAAGTAGATATCGCTGCGGGTATCGTCGCGTCGCACCCCGGTCGCCCGCTCCAGCGCGGCGTAATCGACCGTGCGCACGTTGGGCAAATCGGCCAGTGCTTCGTCGGTGAGGATCTGGTCCATGGCCGCGAGGCCGAAGTCGACCAGTTTCGCCTGGCCTCGGCTGGAAACGAGCACGTTGTTCATCTTCAGGTCGCGGTGCGTCAGACCGTGCTCGAACGCATACTTGAGGCCCTCGCAAATATCAATCATCAGGCGGAGGGCCTCGACGGGCGCCAAGCGTTTTCGAATCTTGACGAACTCGCGCAGGTTTCGCCCCTCGACAAAGTCCATGACGAGAAAATGCCGCTTCCCCTCCGAAGCGACCTCGTAGATGGGCACGATGTTCGGATGGCGCAGCGCTTTGCCCACCTGACCTTCCCGCAGAAACTGCCCGAACTGCGTCGGATTGTCGCTGAAACGGGTCCGCAGGACCTTCAGGGCGACGATTTGCCCCGACTCGCGGTGGACGGCGCGGAACACGCGGGCAAAGGTTCCGGTGCCCACCAGGTAAAGCACTTTGTAATCGCCGTAGAAGAAGCCCGTCCGGTCGCCCTTGGTCAACCGTTCGACCTGATAATTCGTCATGAACTCGCGTCGGACGAGCAACTTGACGAGGTCGCGGACCTTGACGTTGCGGGTACCCAAATCGGCCCAGACTTGGCGCAACTGCCGGTCGTCGAGCAACCCCAAATCGAACGCCCGCTGGGCGATTTGTTCGGCCGTTTGTTGCCCCATGTGGCGAAATCCTCTACTCCAATATGCCGGAGGGGGCCGTTCCGGTCCTCGTTGCCCGTCCCGCCCGGTCGCCCGGCAACCCGGCGGGGGGGCACGAACACCGGCCCAGTCCCCTGCCCTGAAAAAAGCTTGCCACCCAGAGCCGCCTCGGCCCTGCTCCTCAATCGTAGCCGGTTGGTACAAATACTGCAACTAAGCGGGGCCTTCCAGCTTGCTCCGGTAATCGTCCCGCTCGCGTCGGGTGGCCTCCAGATCGAAGGCCAGGTACTTCATGTCCAAACGCAACTGCCCCAACGCGTCCTGGACGAGGGAAAGAATCCTGCGGCGCCGGCGCGTACTCTCCACCACACGCTTCAACGCCGGTTCCAATGTCACGCGATGCTCTCGCGGGAGTTCCGCCACGACGGCAACAAGATCGGCGATTTCCTTGGGAATGTCGTCCTGTTCTTTCTTCAAAACTCGTGCCCGGTCGGTCATGGTGCTTGCTCCTGGTTGGTTTCGATCGAGTCGGGCAAGGTGCATGCCCCGTGCCGATTGGCAACGCCGATGGGCGTTTTTCCGTAAGTCATTTCCTCAGAAGAACTTAGCTCCATGCCCGCCAGTCGGCCGCTGCGCCGGTCGATGACAATTCGCCACGTTTGATCTGGAAGCAGGATGCAAATCCTGATACAAGCACGCTTTAAGGCAACCGTCCCGGCCGCGCGCCCGCGTTGCCTTAACGCCACGTGGCTACCACCGCACGTAATGTGGCAAATCCATCGGCGTTTGCTTCCAAAAGGCAAAAAACGCGCATCCCTCGGAAACGCGAGCCAACATCTTCCAACCTAACCCGACAACGCTTCGTAACCAAGTAGGGTCCACGGCAAAAGCGCCAAGCTCGGCGAAGCGGCTATCCAGGTAACTTAGTGAACCCAGGCAGCTTGACAGCCATCCCGGCCATCGGCAACCTGTTTCCGGCAAACCTGAAATGAGCAATGCCCTCCGAATTTCAGCAATTCTCACGGTTGCCCTGATTGGGCTCCCGGCCTCCTCCATGGCCGACACCCCATGGAAAGAGGGGTTCGAGGGGCCTGAAACCTCCTGGCGCGAGTCGGGCAGCGATGCGCAGTACCGCATCGTTCGCCACGAACGGATGCACGAGGGAGCCCGAAGCGGCAGCGGTTGCGAAACGGTCGTGGTCGAGGGCTCGATGGGCACGTATGTGCATCTGGAGCACCCGGTCGGGCGGCCTCCGGTTATCGACGAACTTCGGCCGAGCCTGTGGGTACGGGCCGACCGTGCGGGTTTGCAGTTGGCAGCGCGGGTGGTGCTTCCCCGCACACCCGACCCTCGCACGGGGTCGCCGGTCTCCACGCTCATCCTCGGCTCTGCGTATACCGAGGTCGGAAGCTGGCAGCAGTTGGTCCTTGATGAACTGCCGCAACGTCTTGCGCGGCAAGTTCGGGCGCTGCGGATGGAATTGGGGCCGTCGGTCGACGGACGCGAGGCGTTCGTCGATGCCGTCGTATTGAACGTGTACGGCGGGCCCGGCGTGACGACCACGTGGATTGACGACCTCGAGGTGGCCGGGCACGTCGGCGCCCAGAGGTCCGAACCCACCCGGGAAACCACACCGGCCCGGGTGATTCCCATGGATCCCTACGCCCAGGCCGCCGGGAACGTGGCCGGCGCAACCCGCCCGCCGGTGGCACTTTCCGGCGGTGTGCTTACCGTCGACGGAAGGCCTTTTCTCCCGCGCGCGGTCGAGTATCGGGGCGAACCGACGGAACAGTTGGGGCAGATGGGCTTCAACGCGTTGTGGCTCGAAACCGCCCCCTCCAGCGCTCTGCTGGATGAGGTGAATCGGCTTGGTCTCTGGCTGATTTGCCCTCCGCCCGACTCGCTCCACCAGGCGGCCGACCCAGCCGACCCGGCCGAAGCGGCCGCAAGGTTCGCCATTGGACCGGAGTACGACGCCGTGCTGGTGTGGCACCTTGGCCGCAACCTTACCGCCGCCGACTTGGAGACCACACGGCAACGGATCGATCGGGTGCGTGCGGCCGATGGGCGGCGCGGGCGTCCCATCCTTTGCGGCGCGGCAAGCGACCTGCGCGGATACAGCCGGTACGCCGACATCCTGCTGCTCGACCGCCGTCCGCTCGGCAGCAGCCTGGAGCTGCGCGATTACGGCCTGTGGGTGCAGCGTCAGCCCCGGCTAGCCCGGCCCGGCACGCCGGTGTGGACCACGGTGCAAACGCAGCCTTCGGCGGCCCTGTATGAGCAGCTTGCCGCGCTGGAACCGCAGCGCAGGCCGCCCACCTCGCTGCCGTATGAGCAAATCGGGCTGCTGGCCCAAACCGCGCTGGGCGCCGGCAGCCGCGGCCTGCTGTTTCTCACCGAATCGGACTTCCTCGAATCCGACGCGAAAACCCAGCGGCGGGCCATGGCCCTGGAACTGGTCAACGCCCACTTGTCCCTTCTGGAACCGTGGGCGGCGACCGGAAGCATCCAGGCGTCGATCGAATCGGGCCATCGCGACCTGGTGGGCTCCATTCTGCGGGTGAACCGGTCTCGGCTGGTGATTCCGTTGTGGTCGTCGGCCGCCGCCCAGTACGTGCCCGATTGGCCCACGTCCTCGACCCTTTCGATGGTCGTTCCCGGCGTGCCGGAATCGGCCAATGCGTACGAAATCGGGCCGGGCGGGCTGGTTTCCACCAAGCATCAGCGCGTGACCGGGGGGTTACAGTTGACCTTGGACGAGTTTGGGCTCTGGAGTTCCGTGGTTCTGGCACAAGACCCGCTTCTGGTGAGCCGGCTTGGCGGCCGGGCAACCGAACTCGGGCCCCGAGCCGCACAGCTTTGCCGCGACCTGACCGCCGATGCACTCCGGCAAGTTAACGAAATCGAACGGCAGTTGCCCACCGGATCGATTCCCGCCGAATCGGCCGCGCGAGCGCGCGAGGCGCACGAGCACCTGCGCCGGGCCGACGCAAGCCTCGCGGCGAGCGAGCCTCGGCAGGCGATCGAGGCCTCTCGGCAGGCAATGCGAATCCTGGGCATTCTCCAGCGGCGCCAATGGGAGGCCGCCGCCGCAATGCTCAACTCGCCGGTCACCAGCCCGGGCGCGTGCAGCTTCGCGACGCTGCCATGGCATTGGCGCCTGGGGGCGCGCATCGAGGCGTCGCAGTACGGCCGCAATCAGCTTCCCGGCGGCGACTTCGAGCGGCTGGAGTTGCTCTTGCAAACCGGATGGCAACATCGGGAACGGCACGTGGAAGGCTGCCGGAGTGCCGTCGACCTGGCCGTCGAGGCGGCACGCTCAGGCGAGAAAGGGTTGCGTTTGGCGGTCCGTCCTGAAGACCCCGACAGCCCGCCGGCCGTGGTGGAATCGCCGCCGGTCTGGATCGTCAGCCCGGGCGTGGCCGTCGAGGCCGGGCAACTGATGGTCATTCACGGATATGCCAAGATACCGAAGGCGGTCGACGGCAGCGTCGACGGGCTGATGGTCTTCGACTCGCTTTCCGGCGAAATCCTGGCCGAGCGGATCGGCCGGACGAAGGGTTGGCAACCGTTCACCCTTTTCCGCGTTGCGCCGCGCAGCGGCTCGCTGCGCGTGACGTTCGCCCTGACGGGTCTTGGCGAAGCGTACCTCGACGACGTGACCATCCGCCCGCTCCACCACGCCGCACCGCCCGCCACCGCCCGGCTGCCATAAGAGCGCGCGGTAACCATGAACGCGATGAGGCGAGCGGTGGGCGTAAGTGGGAAACATTGGACTTACGCCCGCCGCTGGCCGGCTGGGCGCTTTAGGGCAACGTCGACCACGAACAGCACGATTGCCGCGGCCAGGAGCCAGGACCATAACCGGACAGTGCGCGGAACACTGGTTTTGGCGGGGCGCGACAGGTCGGCCATGGTTGGCTCGTACAGCCCGCCGGTTCGCTCGGCAATCTGCCCGAGTAGTTCGGTATTGGTGGGCTTGATGCGAAGCTCCTCGGGATAATCGATGGTGAACCCGCGACGGACCGTGTGCGCCGGCTCGCCCGGCGGGTTTGCGGTAAACTGCACACGGTACTCGCCGGACGATTCGCATGGAATCGTCGCCGCGTATCGCCCCGGTTCGACCAATTCGCACACAAGCTGCTGCTCGGCGCCGTCGGGGAACACGACCCGAACGGCCACCTCAGCCGAGTTGACCCATCGGCCCTCGGCGTCGACGGCGTCGAGGGTCAAGTGAAGCCGGTCGGCCTGCCTCGCAACGCCCACCGTGAAGCGGTCGGTCGGATCGGCCCGCATCGCATGGCGGGCGAGGCTGGTCCAGAACCGCGCGAAGCCGGGCCAGCGGTGCCATGCGGCGGCCCATCGGCTGTGCACATCGGAGGTGAAGGCCACGCTCACGCCCCGGCCGTAGCGCCACCAGGCCAGCACCGGATCGCCCGAGGGCGCCGTCAGCAGCAACTGGCTGCCCGGCTTCGCCCGGGTGTCGACGTACCCCAGTAGCGGCGGCGCGCCGGACGGGTCGAATCCTGCAAGCATGCGCGCCGGACGGGCCACGTCAGGCCGGAACGGCGTTTCGGTAATGCCGTGCTTACCGGCGGCCATCACGTCCAGTTCAAAGATACGCGGCATGTCGGTCGGGTCGGTACAGAAATACGACTGCCCCGAAGCACGCTTCGCCAAATCGCGGAGGAACTCGGCCGACGCCTCATCGCCCACGCCCACCGTCGACATGGTGATTCCAGCCTCCGCGATCTGCTGCACCAAGGCTTCGAAGTCGGCCGGATGCGAAACGCCGTCGCTCAGCAGAATGATATGCCGCAGGTCGGTCTCGGCGTCGCGCAGCGCGAGGTACGCCTGATCGAGAGCCGGGTAGATGTTGGTGCCGCCGCCGGCCACGATCGTTCCGATGCGGTCCATCACGTAGGCCTTGTCGGCGAACGGCTGCAACGGAACGACCCAATGCACTCGGTCCTCAAAAGCAAGGATTCCCGCCTGGTCGTCGGGGCCGAGCCGATCGACGGCCTGCCGCACCGCCTGTCGGGCCAACTCGATGGGCGTACCTTTCATCGAGCCGGAGCGGTCCAGCACCAGCAGCATGGCCAGCGACGGCTTCGGCTTGTCGGGCCGGACGTACCCCTCGACCGGGAGCATCGCTTCGAGTTGCGTCCGGCCGTAGTCGCCCGCCGTGAAGGCCCGATTGCCGCCTACCACAATCAGACCTCCGCCGTGCTGCCGCACATAGGCATCCATGGCGGCCATCCGGTCGTCGGAAATCTCGGTCGCCGGCACGTTCGACAGGATCAGCAGATCGTATTGGAGCAACGGCGCGAGTTGGGCGGGAATCGCCTCCGGCCCGGCCGGTTCCACTTCGAATCGGCCGTCCGACTGGAGCGCTTCGCGCAATCGTTCGGCCAACTCCGGCTGCGGATCGACCAACAGCACCCGAGCCTTCGGCCGTACGGCCACCAGGGCGCCGGCCGCGTTGTTCTCCGGCAGCGTATCGCGAAAGCCGTCGATTCGGGCGGAGAGGCGAACCCAGGGACTGCTATCCGAAACCCGTTGCCGCGAGACCGGTCCGCTTGTCGCAGCGGTGGACGCATCGACTTCGGCCGACGCCTCGTTCGCCATGGAATTGGGACTGTCCGTTGCGGCCCGACGGTCCCCGGCCGTTCCGTCGGCCGTCGCGCCCCCGGAAACCTGTCGGAACCGGAACCGGTTCGCGCCGGGGGCCACGGCCACCTCGCGCTCCTCGAGGAGGGCGCCGTCCACATGGAAGGCGAGGCGGCCCTCGTCGGCGTGCATCGACTGCACCACCACGTCCACAAAAAACGCCTCGCCGTAACGCACCGCACCCGGGGCCTCCACGGCCGCGACGAAAACCTCGTGCTCCGGCTGAGGGAGCGGCACGACGTCGATCGGGCAGCCGGCCGCGGCCGCGGCACCCAACGTATCGCCGGCCGTGGCGTTGCCGGCACTGAGCAACACGATCCGCGGAACCCGGTCGGCCGGCACTTTCGCTCGCGCGGCCAGGATGGCCGCAGCCGGATCAACCGCGCCCCGGCCGGGCTCCTCGGGAAAGAAAACCTCGGCGAAGTCCGCCGCATCAGCCCGTTGCGACAACTCCCGCCGGAACGCTTCGATTTGTTCGGCTCCTTGGGTCCCGACGCCCGGCCCGGTTTCGTATACCCCGGCCAGGAACACCTGCCGGCTTGCCAGCCGCAGTTTCGGGCCGGCCAGGGCGGCGACCACCAGGACCACCAGCAGACAGCGCACGGCCAGCGACGCTATTTGCCGTCCCGGCGAAAGTCGCGTCAGGCTCCGCCGGAAGTAAAACCACAGCAGCGGCAGCAGCGCGAGGGCTGCCAACCATGCGGGGTTCTCAATCGCGAATTCCGTGGCCGTGGGGTTCAATTAGCTGATCCAACGTCGTTGATAGAAACACCATTCCGAAACGAGCAGGGCCAGCGTCAGGGCGCCGAATCCCAGCCAAACGGGCGGCCATCGCCGGGGCGCCTGCCACCGGTCGGCCGCGGTTCCGAGGTCCGCCGGTACCCGCAGGTCGCTTTCGCCCAACGGGAACGCCGGGGGAGCGGCCGGAAGTTTCGCTTCCTCGCCGTCGCCCCCCGCGCCAAGCCACCGAATGGCCTGGGCCAGCAGTTTGGGGAACTCGGCCTGGTGGAGTAGTTCGCTCGTGTCGGGATCGCCGCCGAGGACCACCACGCGCCCCTTCGGCCGTTCCAGGGCCAGCAGCAGCGGCTCGTCGTTCGGAGTAGCTGCAAGCACCAAAGCCGCTTCGGGGACAAGTCCGCGCAGCTTCAGTAGCGCCACGTCGGAGAACACGATCCCGTCGAGGTCCAGTCCTGCCAGGATGTCCGATTCGACCGAATGCCTCGCCACCGGCGCGTGCTCGATCACGCCGTCGAGTTCCCACAAATCGCAGGGGCTGCGGGGCCCGAGCACCAACACCGGGCCGGCCGGCAGCCGCGGTGGCACTTTCCCTTGGAGCACGAGGACGGAGGCCGGGCCCGGCGCCGCCGGCACCGCGTCGACCGAGGCCGCGCGAACCATGGGATTCGTCGCCAGCGCCGCCTCCACAAACGGATTGACTTGCCCGACCAGCGATACGTCGAGAACCTCGGCCGGCGGAACGGCCGCGCTGCCGCGGTTGTCGGCCGGCAGAACGTCGTCGTACTGCGCGTGCGCGGCGAGCACGCCGGGCTCCGACGAGGTCCGTTCGTACACCGCAGCCGGCCGCGCTCCCGGTCCGTGTTCGGCCGGCGGCGCGGGGAACGCTTCGCCGTCTTGACGGAGCTCGATGGGCACCTCGGCCAAGTCTACGGGAGGATAACCGGCCACCTCGACCAGGACCTGGGCCGTTTCGGGCCGGCCCGGCTCGCGCCGGGCGGCCATCCGGCGCACCGCCACATTGGCCGGCTGCCCGCCCACGGTGAACAGATCAACCCCGTCGGCCTCGGCCATCGCGGGCGCTTCGGCGAAGCAGGCGTCGGTGAGCACGACGATCCGGCCCGCCGCTCGATCCGGGAGCATGCGCCGGGCCAACTCGACGGCCTCGGGAATCCGCGACTTGCCGATGCCGGGGTCCAAGGCGTCGAGCGCCTGCTCGAGCAGTCTGCGGTCGTCGGTCGGCGAGCACACGACCGTTACCGGCGTTCCGCCGGCGAGGATGCCCAGCTTGTCGCCGGCAGGCAACGCGTCGATCCGGCGCCGGGCATGTTCTCGAGCGGCTTCGAAACGCGAGGGCTTTACGTCGGCAGCGTTCATGCCGGCCGAATGGTCGACGACCAGAATGACAGTTTGCGGCGGCGATAGCCGAGGCTGCGCCAGCGCGAACACCACTGCCCCGACGGTCGCAAGTTGCACGGCCAGCGACACGGCATGCCGGCGCGGCAGCCACCACGCCCGAAACGGCTCCTCGGCGAACACCTGATCCCACAGCGAACCCGTGGCCACCGGGGTTTCCGGCATCGACGCCCGGCGCCGGTACAGCCAGACGATGGGCCCCGTCAGCAAAAGCCACAACAGTGCCCAAGGGTTGGCGAACATGGTTTCCACTTCTGCAAGTTCGTGCGATGTTCCCGGTTGGAGTTCACGCTTTAGCGTGCTGCCGACCGCGACACGCGTTGTTCAAGGCACGCTAAAGCGTGAACTCCAACATGTCCAAAGCACGCGAAAGCGTGAACTCCAACACAGATAAATCCAGCATTCATTCATTATGGCACGCCGACGGCAAGCCGAACATCGTGCGTACGGCCTGTTCCTCGGGCATGTCGGCGCGGAACTGGAACCAGGGGATCGTACGCCGCCGGCACGCGGCGGCAACCTGCTCCAAGAACCGGCCGAAAAGCTGCCGATAGCGGACGGCGGCCCGCTCCGTGATGGTGGCCGGCCGTCGCCGGCCGCTCTCACAGTCGACCAGTTCCACGTCGCCCGGCCGCGGCGGGTCGGCGTCGGCGGGACCGTACACCTGCACCACGATCGGCTCGTAGCCGTGGAAGCGAAGCACGTCGAGCGGCCGCTCGAACCCCCGGCGATCGAGCAGGTCGCTTATCACAACGACCGGCCCGCGGCGCTGCGGCAGCCGGACAAACGCCGTGGCGGCGGCCAGCAGGTCGGTGGGCGAATCCTCCAGCGGTGTATGCGCGAGGAACCGCAGCAAGCGGGCCGTGTTGCCCCGCCCGCGCATCGCCCGAACGCTCGGGCCCAATCCTCCGGCGAACGCCGTCAGGCTAACGATCGCCAGGCGGTCCAGCGCCCAACATCCGCAGGCAGCCGCAATGTGCCGGGCCAGTCGCGACTTCGGCCCGGACGGCGCGCCCGACGAACTGTTGTTTCCGCCACCACTTCCCATACTGCGCGAAACGTCGAACAGGACGGCCACGTGCAGGTCGGCGGCGCCCTCGAATACTCTGGTGAGCACTTCGTCGCGCCGGGCGCACAGCTTCCAGTCGATATGGCGCAGGTCGTCGCCGGGGCAGTAGTCGCGCACGCCGGTCTGCTCGGTCCCTCCGGCAGGAAGCTTCCGCGGTCGAAGGCCCAGCAGCGGCCCCGCGCCGCACCGCGCCGCCCGGAGCGCGAGGCCGCGGAACCGCGCCGGCCAGTCGGGCGGGAAAAGGGGCACCGGCGCGCTCTCCGATACGTTTCGCATGGGCACCAGGCTGCCAGGAATTATGGGGTGGGGGCCGAGGAACTGCCGGAACCGGCCGCCAGCACGAGTTCAATCAAGCGGTCGGGATCGATTCCCTCGGCCTGCCCTTCGTAGTTCAGCAGCAGCCGATGCCGCAGCGCCGGCCGGGCGACCGCCTGCACGTCGTCGGCCGTCGCGCCGTAACGTCCTGCCATGATAGCATGCACCTTCGCGCCCAGCACCAGCGATTGCGCTCCGCGTGGACTTGCGCCGTAACGCACGAATCGGCGGACCTCCTCGGGCGCACGGGGCGAGTCGGGCTGAGTTGCCGCACAGACGGCCACCGCCCGGCGACGCGCCTCCGGCTCGACCGGCGCCTTCTGCACCAGTTCGCGCAACTCCAGCAAACGCTTGCCGTCGAGCACCTTGCGGGCGGTGATCGGCTCGCCTTCGGTCGTCCGCTCCAGAATCTGTTCCAACTCGTCCTCCGTGGGCGGCAGGCTGCGCAATTTGAACAGGAACCGGTCCACCTCGGGCTCCGGCAGCGGGAAAGCGCCCTCCATGTCGATCGGATTTTGGGTGGCCATGAGGAAGAACGGCTGCGGTAAATCGAACGATTCGTTGGAGACCGTCACCTCGCCGCTCTCCATGGCCTCCAGCAAGGCCGACTGTGTCTTCGGCAGCCCGCGGTTGATGTGGTCGGCCAAAATGAGGTGTGAGAACAGCGGCCCTTTTTGGAACTCGAAGGTCCGGCGTCCCTGGGCGTTCTCCATGACCACGTGCGTCCCAAGCAAATCGGCGGGCATCAGGTCGGGCGTGAACTGAATGCGTTGGAACGACAGTTGGAGCGCGTCGGCAAGCGTTTCGACCAGCACCGTCTTGCCCAGCCCGGGCACGCCCTCCACCAGCACGTGCCCTCCGACGGCCACAGCGGCCACGACCCCTTCGATCACTTCGTCCTGGCCAACGACGACCTTGTGGATTTCCTGCCCGAGCGACTCCAGGTCGCGCCGGAAATCGGTCAGTTGCTTTTCAAGGGGGACGGTTTCGCTCATCGTCTTGCTTCGAGGGGGTTGCGTCGCGCAGTCAGGTCGAACACGGTACCCTCCAATATGTCTCCGTTACGGGGGCCCGTCAAGCCGACCTGCCGGATAAGAAAGAGGGAAAAGGGACATGCAGCGGAGACAACGGCCTGCGGACACGGGCGACACACCCATGCTACGGGACTGCGCAGTCTCACCCGCGGCGTGATTGGCCGCTATGCGGCTGGCATGGTGATCGACAGAACCGACACAGTTATCGACACGTTTTCCACAGTCGGCCGCCCGTGGTACCCAAGATCGCGTGACCGGCGGAAAATTTTTTCCGGCCGCCTCGTTGCCACGCAAGTCCAATAACCATAGTAGTTTATGCACACCGCCCCACCCGAGGAGTGACCGGTTGTTACCGAAATCGATACCGCACCGGTTGACACTCTCGGCCGAATTGCTATTGTCATTGGCGGTTTGAAGTTTCCTGCGGGCTGATACGGTCGCCTCGCGCGGCCGACTTTCGTTCCGACACGGGGCCGCGTTCATGGCGCTGCGTTCCATCCGCCGTGAGTTTTCCACTCGCTCGCCGGGTAACGCTTTGGCAGCGCCTCGCGCC
>CAYPWB010000054.1:0-21332 GCA_964414315.1 uncultured Planctomycetaceae bacterium
TTCGCGGCGGAAACGGTGGATGATTGGGCAAGAACGCCCTTTGTGCCGCGAAAATCGGGACAGTCCCCGCGTGAACGGCTACCCTTGGGAGAGGCACCATGCTTCAGCAACGAGTGGGGTTCATCGGCGCGGGGCAAATGGCCACTGCCCTCGGTCAGGGGTTCGTGAAGTCGGGATTGATTCCGGCCGACCGGCTCTGCGCCGCCGACCCGTCGGAGGCCGCCCGATCGTATTTCGCCCAGGCTACCGGCGCCGCCTCGTTTGCCGAGAACTCGGCCGTTTTGCGGCAGTCGGACGTCGTCTTCCTGGCCGTCAAGCCGCCGCAGGTCGTTCCGGTCGCCGCCGGGTTGGCCGCGGAACTCCAGCCGGAGCAACTGGTCGTGTCGGTGGCGGCCGGGGTGCGTATCGCCGCCATGCAGGCGGCGCTGGGGCCCGACGCTCGGATGATCCGCGTGATGCCGAATACGCCCTGCCTCGTGGGCAAGGGCGCCTGCGGCTTCTGCCTGGGCCCCACGGCCCGGCCGGCCGACGCGGAACTCGTCGGGCAACTGCTCGGCGCGGTGGGTGTGGGCTATCAGGTGGAGGAGAAGCAGCTCGACGCGGTGACGGGCTTGTCGGGTTCCGGGCCGGCATTCGTGTACACGGTCATCGAGGCTCTCAGCGACGGCGGCGTGCGCATGGGGCTGCCACGCCCGATCGCCACGGCCCTGGCGGCCCAAACGGTGCTGGGCGCCGCCCAACTGGTGCTCGACTCCGGCGAGCACACCGGCGTGCTGCGCGATCGGGTGACCAGTCCGGGCGGCACGACGATTGCCGGAGTGCAGATACTGGAAGAATACGGCCTCCGCGCCGCGCTGATGGCCGCCGTGGAAACGGCCGCCGAACGAGCCGCCGAATTGGGGAGCTAGTCGGATGTCGATGTTCGAGAACAACCAGTACCGTTGGCGCGAAACGTACTTCGTGCTGTTCCGCGCGAAGGATCGCCCCGCCCTGCCCGCCGTGCAGAAAGCGCTGCGGCAACTCGACGCCCGGTACGAGCTTACCAATCCGAGCGCCGACGAGGGCCATCGGTTCGAATCGCTCACCCTGATTTCGCACGACGATTTCGCCGCGATCGACCTTTGCTACACGGAGGGCGAAGAGGTGCGCGAGCAGGTGCAGGACCTGGCGGAGGAACTGCGGCCGATGGCATGCGAGAGCGGTTGCGAGGCACAACTGAAGCAAGTGCGGCAGTGCGACGCCCGGTTCGACGTATTGCACTTCGAGGAGGTCGCGGAGTCGCTTGAGGACGAGGACGACGTGCTCGACGAAGCACTCGACCCGAGCGCCTTGCTGCTGGTCCTGGCCGAATTGGCCCGGCTCACCGGCGGCGTGGCGGTCGATCCTCAGTCGGGAACGATCTTCGCCGAAGGGGCGTAACGTTGCCGGCAAACCTTCACCGAAACCGTATCGCGTCGACCTGTTGGAATTCACGCTTCAGCGTGCCGGGCAACGCACGCGCCGGCTTCGCACGCTAAAGCGTGAACTCCAACAGCACGCGCCCTCCTGCACCCCGGCGGCCTCACGCCTTCCATATCTTCTCACGCCCTTCCGCAACGTGGATCGTCGCGTTGCGGGTGTCGAGCACCAGCGGAGCGTGCTGCACGACGCTCGCGTAGTCGTACGCCGAATGATCGGTGGCGATGAGCACGGCATCCTGCGCAGCAAGGAACTCGGGCGTCAGTTCCATACTGGTCCAGCCCGAGAACTCGTAGTCGCGCTTCGGCGGAAGCTGCGGCACGTGCGGGTCGCTGTAGGTTACCTTGGCGCCGGCGGCCAGCAGCCGCTCGATCAGTTCAAAGGAGGGGCTTTCGCGGGTGTCGTCCACGTCGCGCTTATAGGAAACACCCAGGACGCAGATGGCGCTCCCCTTCACCGGCTTGCCTTGCTCGTTGAGCGCTTCCATCAGCCGCCCGATCACATACCGCGGCATGCTTGTATTGATTTCGCCGGCCAGTTCGATGAACCGCGTGGGGATGCCGTGCCTCCGCGCCACCCAGCTTAGATAGAACGGGTCGATGGGGATGCAGTGCCCCCCAAGGCCGGGCCCGGGATAGAACGCCTGGAACCCGAACGGTTTGGTCTTGGCCGCCTCGATGACCTCCCACACGTCGATGCCCAGCCGATCGAACAACATCTTCAACTCGTTGACCATGGCGATGTTGACCGAACGGTACGTGTTTTCGAGGATCTTGGAGGCCTCGGCCACCTCGCAGGATCCGACCGGCACCACCTGCACGACGGCATGGCGGTACAGGGCGGCGGCCAACTCGGAACTGAGCGGCTCGATGCCGCCCACCACCTTGGGAATCTTCTCGGCCGAGAAGCTCGGGTTGCCCGGGTCTTCCCGCTCCGGCGAATAGGCCAGGAAGAATTCGTGCCCCACGGTCAAGCCGGTTGCGGCGAGGATGGGAAGCATCACGTCGCGCGTCGTGCCCGGGTAGGTCGTGCTCTCGAGGATCACCAACTGCCCGGGACGGAGCGTTTCTGCGATTCGTTGGGTGGTCTGCTCGACGTAGGCGAGGTCGGGGTCGCGGCTTTCGGAAAGGGGGGTGGGCACGCAAATCAGCAGGGCGTCGGCCTCCCGCAGCCGGGCCATGTCGGCCGTGGGCTCGAACGTTCCCTTGGCCACGCATCGGCCGATCCACTCGCCGGGGATGTGCTCGATGTAGCTTTCGCCCGCCAGGAGCCGCTCGACCTTGGCCGGATCGACGTCGAACCCGAGCGTTCGGAAACCGGCGGCTTCGAAGGCCCGAATCAGGGGCAGGCCCACGTAGCCCAGGCCAATGACGCCCACCAGGGCCGTCTTCCGGTCGATCTTTTCCCGCAGCAGGGCGGGCGTTGTGGATAAGTTCGTAGTGGTCATAAGTTTCTCGCTTCGACGTTTGCTGAGAATCACTTGGGTTCGCTGTTTGCCCCGGTCGGCTCGCCGGACCCGCTACCTCGACGGCGGCATCGGACGACCTCCTCAATCATGGCATCCAAATCGCCCGCAGGGGCGAAACCAATTGCCTCCCTCAATCGGGTTAGCACCGGCACACGGTGGCGACAATCTTCAAACTGCCGTCCGTAGGCGTCGGTGTAGCTCTGGAAGACAATTTCCAGGTGGGGGTCGACCTGCCGGATCACGCGCTGGGCGAGGTCGAGGATGGTCACCGGCCGGTCGCTGCCGATGTTGAACACCTGGCCGACCGCCGCCTCGCAGTCCATCAGCCGGAGGATCGCTTCGACCACTTCGGCCACGTGGGCGAAACTCCGCTGCTGCCGTCCGTCGTCGTGCACGACCAGCGGGCCCCCGGCCAGGGCGGCGTCGACGAACCGGGGCAGCACCATGCCGTAGGCCCCGGTTTGCCGCGGCCCCACCACGTTGAACAACCGCCCGACGACAACCGGAAGCCCTCGTTCCTGCCAATACGCCAGCGCCAGGAACTCGTCGATCGCCTTCGACGCGCCGTACGACCATCGAGGACGCACGGTGGCGCCCAGTACCAGGTCGTCGTCCTCGGTCCATTCCGGCTTCGGGTTCTTGCCGTACACCTCGCTGGTGCTGGCCAGGAAGCACTTGACCGGACGGCCGGCCTCGTGCACGCGGTGCAATTCGGCCAACAGCCGCTGGGTCGGGTCGATGTTCGTTTCGATCGTGCGGATCGCGCTCTTGGCGATCAGGGCCACCCCGACCGCCGCCGCCAGGTGGTACACCTCGTCGGCCTCGGCCACCGCTTTGCGCAGCAGGTCGACGTCGGCCATCGACGCCCGATGGTAACGAAGCCGCGCATGGTCCCGCACCGCGGCCAGGTTCTCGGCCGATCCGGTCGATTCGTCGTCGATCACCACCACGTGGCAACCGCGGCGGAGCAGCGCCTCGACCAGATGGCTTCCGATGAAGCCGGCGCCGCCGGTTACCAGGCACTTGGCGGTTCGCTTTTCCATGGGCACGGCAATGGAGGGGATGGCGAGTTTACGGGCCGGTAGCATACCAGAACCGTGGAGGGCATCCAAGGTGTTTCCGGGAGGCGCATCATGGGGGGTATTTTTTTGTCGTCCTTTTCTGCTGGTATTTTCTTCGGGTTTGTGGAATAATAAGGAGGGGCCGGTTCCGAATCTAGGTCGGCCCGGAAGTAGCCGCCATCGCGAGAGGGGGGTCCCCGAGACGTCCCGACCGTGTTACGATAGATGGAGACGAATGGCGCGACGGCCTGAGAAGGGCACACCGTTGCGACCTGCCCGCCTTGCCCCGTGATGTGCCGGAAGCTTGCACCCGCCCGACCCGGCGCCGCGTGCCGCACTTGCAATGCCCACGAATACCCAGCGGTGTTTCGGGCAGCGCATTCCGGCCGCCGCGCGGCCCGCCACGGAACAATCATTTCCAGAGAAGAGGTTCTCGCAATGCCGTTATTCGTTCGCCCACGCGCACGCCTTGTTTTCGTCGTGTTGCTCCTCCTTCTTCTTCTTTCGACCGTTCCACTGCCGGCCGAGGCACAGAGCGACGCCGCCACCCGCCAGTACGCCGCCGCCGTCGCTTTGCAGAACCGCGGGGTATTCGATCTTGCCGCGGCGGAGTGGGAGCGTTTCATCGAAGCGCACGAGGGTCATCCCCGCGTGCCGAATGCGCACCTTCACTTGGGTGTGTGCTACCTGAAGACCGAGAAGCTGAAGGAAGCGGCGCAGTCGTTCGAAACGTTGATCGAGGCGTTTCCCGAGTCGGAGATGCTCGAACCGGCCCATTTCTACCTGGGCGTGGCGCAATACACGCTTGGGCAGCAGGGCAAGCCCGAAATGTACGATGCGGCCGCCGCTTCGCTTGAGCAACTGCTGGAGAAGTTTCCCGAAACCCGGCACGCGCCGCAGGCCGTGTTTTACCGGGGGGAAAGCCTGTATGCGCGGGGCAAGAAGGAGCCGGCGGCCAAGATGTACGCGAAACTGATCGAGGAGTATCCCGACAGCGACCTCGCGGCCGACGCCACCTACGCGCTCGGCGTCACTCAGGAGGAACTGAACCAGCCGGCCGAGGCCGGCAAGACGTACGACGCCTTTCTGGAGAAGTTTGAAAAGCACCCGCTGCGCACCGAGGTGATCATGCGGCGCGGGGAGACGCTGTTCATGCAGAAGCATTACGGCGGGGCGGCCCAATGGCTGGCCGTGGCGGCCGGCAAAGAAGGCTTTCCGCTGGCCGACCACGCCACGATGCGTCAGGCGGCTGCCCTGGCGATGGAGAAGAAGTACCCCGAGGCCGCCGCCTTGTACAGTGCCTTGCCGGCGAAGTTTCCCGATTCCCAGTTTGCGGAAGCCGCGCGGCTGGAAGGCGGAAAGTGCCATTTCCTGGCAGGCGAGTTGGACAAGGCCCGCGAAGTGCTGGCGCCGGTTGCCGAGGGCGACGGCGCATCGGCGGCCGAGGCCGCCCACTGGATCGCCCGCGCCCTGCTTCGCCAAGACCAGCCGGCCGAGGCGCTGAAGGTGGCCGAGGCGGCCCTGCCGAAAGCGGGGGAGAGCCCGCTGCTGCCGCGTCTGCTGATGGACCAGGCCGATGCCATGTACGAGATTGCCGATCGACGAGGCGAGTCGGTCGGTTTGTACGCGGCGCTGGCCGAACGGTTTCCCGACGATGCCGCGGCCTCGCAGGCCCTGTACATGGCCGCCTTCGCCGCCCTGGGACAGGCCGAGTACGACCGGGCGCGAAAGCTTGCAGACGCGTTCCTCGAAAAGCACCCCGACGACGAGCTGGTCGTCGACGTTCGGCACGTGGCCGCCGAAAGCGCCCTGCAGTTGAAGCAATACGCCGAAGCCGAGCAACTGTTCGCCCAGGCGTTGGAAGCAAGCCCGGACCATCCGGACGCCGAGGCGTGGAAAGTGCGCCGGGGTTTGGCCCTGCACTTGCAGCGGAAGTTCCAGGAGACGATCGATGCGCTGACGCCGGTGCTCGAACAACTGAAGTCGCCCGCCGCCGTGGCCGAAGCGCGGTATCTGATCGGGAGCAGCCAGGCAGAGATGGGGCAGTTCGGGCCGGCGGTCAAGTCGCTCGAAGCCTCGCTCGAGGCCGACGCGAAATGGCGTCAGGCCGACGACGCCCTGCTGGTGCTCGCGCACGCGTACCACCGGTCGGGCAAGCCGCAGCAGGCGGCGGCCGCGGTGCGCCGGCTGCTCGAAGAGTTTCCCCAGAGCCGGCTGCTGGATCAGGCCCATTACCGCCTGGGCGAGTACACCTACGCGACGGGCGATTTCGAAACGGCGGCCGCCCAGTATCGGACCGTTCTGGAAAAGTTCGAGGGAAGTTCGCTCCGGCCGCATGCCATGTACGGCTTGGGCTGGTCCCTGCTGAGCCGGAATCAGTACGAAGAGGCCGAGAAGGCGTTCGATTCGCTGCTCGAGTCGTTCCCTGAACACCGGCTCGTGCCCCGCGCCCGCTACGCCCGCGGAATGGCCCGACAGCAGCTCGGCAAGTTCGCGGCCGCGGCCGAGGACGTGCAAGCGCTGCTGGACGCCGAGCCGACCCCGGCCGAAAAGGCCGACGCCCAGTACGTGCTGGGTCTGTGCCAGGTGGGCCTGAAACAGTATCCGCAGGCTGCCGCAACCTTCCGGTCGCTCCTCGAAGGTTCGCCGGACTACGGCAACGCCGATAAGGTGCTGTACGAATTGGCGTGGGCTTTGAAGTCGCAGGAGAACGAGGCCGAGGCGGCCGAAGTGTTCGCGCAGTTGGTGAACCGCTTCCCCAAGAGTTCGCTGGCCGCCGAAAGCCACTATCACGTGGGCGAGGAGAAGTACCGCGCCGGGCAGTTCGGCGAGGCGGCCGCCGCGTACCAGGCATCGTTGGCCGCGGCGGAAAAGACGCCGCTGGGCGAAAAGGCGGCCCACAAGCTCGGCTGGGCCCATTTCCGCCAAGACCAGCTTGCCGAGGCGCAGAAGGCGTTCGCCGACCAGCGGGCGAACTGGCCGGAAGGGCGACTGGCGGCCGACGCCGCCTTCATGGAGGCGGAAATCCTGTACCGCCAGGAGAAGTTCGAGGAAGCGCTGGCCGCGTACGAAGCCGTCGAGAACCCGTCGACCGCTGAGTTCAAAGCCCTTGCACTCCTGCACGCGGGCCAATCGGCGGCGCAGTTGAAGCAGTGGGAAAAGGCCCTCGAAAAGTTCAATCAGCTCATCGAGGACTTCCCCGACTCGCCCCATCTGCCCGAGACCTTGTACGAGAAGGGCTGGGCGCTGCAGAATCTCGACCGGGTGGACGAGGCGGTCGCAGCATACGAACAGGTAATTGCCAAGACCGACCGGGAGGCGGCTGCCCGGGCCCAGTTCATGATCGGCGAGATCCAATTCGAGCAGAAGAAGCACCGCGAAGCCGTCGTCAGCTTTTTCAAGGTCGTTTCCGGCTACGGCTACCCGAAGTGGCAAGCCTACGCTACTTACGAGGCGGGACGCTGCTTCGAGGTGCTCGGCCATAAGCCGCAGGCGATTGAGCAGTACAAGGAGTTGCTGAAAAACTACCCGGATTCCGAACAGGCCCCGCTGGCGAAGCAACGGCTTGAGGAGCTGGGCGGGAATTGACATGGTCGCCGCGGGGAAAAACGGGACCTGTCCCGTTTTTCCATGTCCCGTTTTTCCCCGCGGGCAGAGATAACAACCGTTATTCGTTTCCCCGTACGATCGAGAGCGTTCCTATGAGGATGTGCAAATTGACCCTGGCAATGGTCTTGACGCCGGCCTTGCTACTGGCCGCCGCGGTGATGCCCGTTGAACCGGCCCGAGCGCAAGAGGCCGACGCCCCGGCCGCCGAGGCCGTCGAGCCGGAGGGCGGCCCCAGCGCCGAGCCCGAAACCGCCGAGGCCCGAGCCGCCCGCCTGCTGGCCGAAGGGGAGCAACAAGAGGCCGACACGGCGACGGATGCCGACGCTGCCGCCGCCGAGGACGTCCTCGTCCAGGAACAGATCAACCTGTTGAGCCTGATCCTGGCAGGCGGTTATCTGATGATTCCCATCGGGCTGATGTCGTTCCTGGTGGTCACGTTCGGCGTGGAACGGGGGCTGGCGCTACGGCGGCACAAGGTTCTGCCGCCGGAACTGATCAGCAGCCTCGGCACGCTGGCGTCGCAGAAAGGCGGTCTGGACCCGCGGAAGGCGTACAAACTGTGCCAGCAGCATCCTTCGGCCGCGGCCTCGGTCATTAAGGCCATGCTGTTGAAGGTCGGCCGGCCGCATACCGAATTGGAGCAAGCCGTGGCCGACGCCAGCGGGCGCGAAGCCGCCCGGTTGAACACGAACGTCCGCTGGCTCGCCCTTTCGGCGGGCGTAACACCGCTGATGGGCCTCTTGGGAACGGTTTGGGGCATGATCCAAGCGTTCTTCGTGACCGCCCACCTGCCCACCGGCGCCAACAAGGCGGAGCATTTGGCCGACGGGATTTACGTCGCCTTGGTCACCACGTTCGCCGGGTTGGCCGTGGCCATTCCGGCCGCCGTGCTCGCCCACCTGTTCGAAGGCCGCATCCAGCAACTGTTGCTGGAACTCGACGAAACGCTCCTCGGCCTGATGCCGCAGTTGGAGCGATTCGAAGGAAAGCTTCGCGTGAGCCGGGAGATTGAGATTGCCGACCGGGCGCGGCGAGGGCAAAGCGAGGAGGAGTCGCAGGATCGGAAGAACAAAGAGGAGGCCCAGCCGGCCGCCGCAACCCCAAAATAGCGTCGAGGTGACCCTATGGCAGCCAGATTCAAACCCGGCGGGGCGCTGAGCCAACTCAGCCTGACCCCCCTGATCGATATCGTGTTCCTGCTGCTGATCTTCTTCCTCGTTGCCACCCGATTCGCCGAGGAAGAGCGGGAAATGGACGTCCTCCTGCCCGAGGCCAGTGCCGCCCAGCCGCTCACCAGCAAACCTCGTGAGTTGTTCATCAACATCGACCACGACGGGCGCTACTACGTGACCGGGAAAATCGTAACGCTCAAGGAGCTGCAACCCTTGCTGCACGCGGCGTACGTGAACAACCCGGGCACGGCGTCGGTGGTTATTCGCGCCGACCGCCGGTGCCCGTTCGAGTACGTGGTTTCGGCGATGAACGCATGCAATCGGGCGAAAATTCGCGACTACAAGGTCACCACGAAGGAAGGACCTTCCGATTGACGCCGCGGCTTCCCACGGCTCGGCCCGGAGCCGCCGCCAACCGCCCTACCCGATGGAACTGAACCATGGCCGTGAAACAGCAGATTCGCAAAGTTCAGGCCGCCGCCACGATCGACTTCGACGATCAGCAGTGGCCGATCAACGTCGCCCTGGTTATCCTCGGCGCCTTCGTGGCCGGCGTGGTGATGGCGACCAGCGACTTCAGCGACCCGCGGGTGCTCTACAACGGCTGGGTGCGCATGCTGGGCGTGGCGCTAACGATGGGGCTGCTGTTCGGCGGGGTGGCCTACATGCAGCGGAAGGTCATGCGGCGCGTGCAGCTTTGCGTGCTGTTGAGCCTGCTGTTCCACCTGTGGCTGGCGCTTTACCTGCACCAGCACTACCTGCGCCTGCTGGCTCAGGAGGAGTTGCGTCGAGCCCAGCAGGAAGAAGCCGTGTTCGAGCAAATCACCGTGCCCGAGTACAACTGGGAGCAGATCGAGCAACCGGAAACGCGGCAGAGTTTCGAGGAGCCCGTTCCGACCGAAGACCTGGTCGACACGGAGCCCGATCCGCTGGAACAGCAGGAGGAGGAGCGTCCGCTGCCGACCGAAGACAAGCCGGAAATCGAGCCGGCGGAGGCCCAGCGTCAGGAGCCGAGTCCGGCCGAGTTGAATCGCGCGGAGCTTTCCGCGCCGCGGCGTGCCGACGTGGCGGCGGGCGGGCAGGTCAGTCGCCAGGAGTGGAAGCAGAAGCCCCTGCCCAACGAGCCGATCCCGCAGCCGGAAGTCCGGCCTCCGGGCGAGCAGCCGACCCGTCCGTTGGCCGACCAGGTCGCCTCGGTCCAGCGCCGTGCAACCGAGGCGCCGCGGCAGGAACGGCAGACTTTCGAGGAACCGGCCTCCGAGCGACAGGTGACGCCCACGGAACTGGCCCGCAACGCCCGCCAGTCGGAGCCGTCGCCGGAGCATCCGGCCACTCCGGCCCCCTCGCGCCAGTTGACGCAACCGGCCGAGGTGGCGCAAACCGAGGCGGCGGCGCCGGAGCCGGTGCGAGCGGTCGAGCAGCCGCAACCGGCCGAGTTGAATCCGGCCACCGAGATGGCCACCCAGCGCCAGTCGGACCCCTCGCGGCCGATCGCCGGAAAGCAGGCCGCCGAACCCACGCCCGTAGCGGCCGCGGCGCCGACGCAACGGACGACCGAGCACCGTCGGGTAGACCCGCGGCCGGAATTGGCGCAGGCGCCGCAACCGAGTCCGACGCGTCGGGTGCAGCGGCCGGAGGTCGCGACGGAACCGGCCGCCGAGGCGGCTGAGGCGGTGGCCCAGGCCGCGCCGGCCGCCGAAAGCCCGCTTCAGCCGGCTGAGCCGGCCCTAAGCCGCCAGACGGATCAGGCTGCGCCGGCCCGGGCGCCGGCGGCGCTCTCGGAACTGCCGGCCAACGTGGCGCCGAACGCCGTCGCGGAGAGCCGTCCTCGCCGGGCAACGCGCGAGGCGCCCACGCCCAGCCAGCAGCCATCGACGCCCAGTCGGGTGGCCCGCCAGGTTCGCGCGATGGATCAGCCGGCGCCGAGCGAAGCGGCCCCGGCCGCGGTTGCCGAAGCTGCCACGCCCGCCTCCGCCGCCGAAACTCTGGAGGCGGCGACGATTGCCATGGATCGGGCGCCCTCGGCCCGGGCAGCCAGCATCGCGCCGGTTGAGGCCGCAAGCCAAGCCCTGCCGGCCGCTAGCGATCGGGCGCAAATTCCGACGGCGGTCGCTCGCCGGGCGCAGCCGTCGCAGCCACAGCCCTCGGCCGAGGCCCCCTCGACGCCGGCCCAGCCCACCACCTTGGCCCGCAACCCGCAGGGCGTTCAGCTTCCCTCGACGGCCATACCGATCGAGGGCGACGTGGCCTCGGCGGCAGCGGCGCCCGGCAGTGCGGCGCCAAGCCAGGTGGAGGCCGCCTCGCAAGCGGCGGCCGTGATGCGATCGGCCACCCAGGCGCCGCAAAGCACCGAAATAGCCGCTGCCGGCGCGGCCGATTTGGCCGTCGGGGCCGGGCAAATCGTCACGCGAACCGGCCAGCCTCGCGCGGCCGACGTCAGCCGGCCTTCGCTGGCGGAAACCTCGCCCGCGCCGCGTCCGGCCCGGGCAACGGCGGGAATGGCCGTCGGCGCCACGCCCACGCCGGAAATCGCGCCCGAACCGAGCGCGGTAGCCGCCAGGACGGGTGGTCCTCCCGCGCCGGCAATGGCCGCCCCGACCGTTGCCGCCGCCCGCTCGGGCCAGGCCTCTTTGCCGGTGAACCGGCCGAGCCCTGTGCCCGGCTCGGAGGCCGACACCGGCGCCGCCACCCCGGTCGGAGCCTCGCAGCCTTCGCGTGTCACCCGTTACGAGTCGACGCCCGACGGGCTCTCCGGCGGTGGAACGCCGAGCCCGGCTCGCTCGCGCGTGGGGCAAGAGATGGCGGCCGAGATTCAGGCCGAGCCGACGCCGCCGGTCCTCGTCGCGTCGGGCGCCGGCGGCCGGCAGGGCTCGCCGCTTGAGGCGAACGTCCGCGGCGAGCAGCGTCAGGTTGCCGGGCTTCCCGGCAGCGAGCGCAGTTCGCCCATGGCCGGCGCCGTCGCTGCGCAAGCCGACCAGGGCGCCGCTCTGCCCGTTGCCGTCGCACGCCGGGCTGCGGCCGCCCAAACCAGCGAAGGCGCCCCCGGACTTCGGCCGGACGTAGCGGCTACGCTCGCCCGGGCGCCCAGCGGCATCGATTTGCCTACGACGGCCGCTGCGGCCGACCAGGATCCCAGCGCCGGCGCCGGCGGCGTGGCAGCCGCGGAAGGCGCGGCCGCGAGTGCACTGGAGCCGGGTGAGGTGGCAACCGTCGCACGGGGCTCGGCCGCGTCGGCGCCGGCCGCCGAAAGACCGGTTGCTGAGGGCTCGGCTGAGTTCTCCGTCGGCGCCGCACAGGTCGCTGCTTTGACGGGGCAACTCGCCGCTTCCGGCCAGTCGTTGCCCGAACCGGCCGCCGCCGGCCGGCCCAGTCCGCTCGGCCGTACACCCTCTGCGGCAACGATCCCGGTGGCCGATATCGCCGACGTGGCGCCTGGAGCGGCTTCGCCGGCGGGCGAAGCCGCCGACGCGCCGGGCGAACCGGCCGTTGGCAGCCCGGCAACGGAACTCGCCCGCGCCGCCGGCTCCGGGCTTCCGAGCGGCAGCCCGACGGACGCCGGTGCCCCGGCGCCGGCGGGCACACCCTCGGAGGTTGAGGCGCCCCGACTGGCGCGTCGCGGCTCCAGCGAGGTGATTTTGGCCTCCGCAGAAGGCTCGGCCGTACCCGGCCCGCAACGCGCCGCCGGCCGGCTGCCTTTGGCCGACGCCCTGGCCGATACCCCGGCGGCCGCGCCGATGGAAGCGACAGCCGGCGAACCGAATCCGCCGGCGGGCGGCACGCTCCAGGCCGCGGAAGTCGGCCCGCAACGCCAAACGCCCGGCTTGCCGGGCAACCCGAGCGACCAGGCCGCGGCCGCCGAGTTGGCCGCGCAGCCCGGTCCCGCGGCGTCGACCCCCGGCACCAACGCCGGACCGCGCAGGCTACCCGAGGGTGACCAGAGCGGGCCCGAACTGGCAGCCGCAGTGGGCGGCGCGCCGCTACAGCGGAGCAACGTAGCCGGTTTGCCTCGCGGCTTGGCCGAGGCGGTAGCGCCGGAGGCGATCGCGACGGTCGGCGGCGACGAGGCCGGTGAGGCCGTCGAGTTGACCGAAGGCGCCATCGCCGGCGAGCCAAGCCGGCAGGAAGGCGGCCTGCCGGTGCAAATCGCCGCCTTGCCCGGGCCGGGCGGCCTCAGCTTCGACCCCGCCTTGGAAGTGGGTATTCCCAGCCGCCGCGCCAACCGCGACAGCGAGGTGGTGCATAACGTCTCGCGACGATTCGTGGTGGAACGCAGCGGTGGCGAGTTGGCCATCGACGGCACCGTGAACGAACCGACCGAGGGCTTCCGGCATCGAAACCCAGGCCGCCGGGCGCAGATCGCCCAGGCCCGCGGAGGCTCGGAGGGCACCGAGCGGGCCGTCGAAATGGGTCTCGATTTCCTCGCCCGAATCCAGTTCCCCGACGGCCGGTGGCGCCTGCATGAACTGCCGCCGGGCGTCGACCTCCCCGATCCTGGGCTGGGCACCATGCAGGCCGACACCGCGGCGACGGGCCTGGCCCTGCTCACCTATCTGGGCGCCGGCTACACGCACCTCGACGACAAGCACCGCACCGTGGTCGATAAGGGCCTCGCATGGCTGGTGCGCAATCAGAAACCCAACGGCGACCTGTTCACCGGCGGCAGCCGGCCGGCCTGGTTCTACAGCCATGGCATCGCGACCATCGCTCTATGCGAAGCTTACGGCATGACGCAGGACCCCGGCCTCCGCGAGCCGGCGCAAAGGGCCGTCCAGTTCATCTGCCAAACCCAGCACCCCACCCGCGGCGGATGGCGCTACGATCTCGACGCGCAAGGCCGCTCGCGGGAATCGGACACGTCGGTGTCCGGCTGGCAGTTGATGGCGTTGAAGAGCGCGCAGATGGCCGGTCTGGAAGTGCCCTCGGAAGTGCTCGCCAAGGTGGGCGGCTGGCTCGACCTGGCCCAGGCCGAGCAGGCCGAGCAGGCTGGCCAATACGTGTACAACCCCTACGCCGCCGATTCGCCCGAGCAGCGGGGCGGACGCAGCCCGAACCTGGCCATGACCGCCGAGGGCATGCTGATGCGCATCTACTTGGGTCGCAGCCGCGACAACCCCCGGTTGGCCGACGGCGCGGATTTCCTCCGCGACAATCCGCCCGAGGTGGGCACGGCCCAGCAGCCGCGCCGCGATTGCTACTACTGGTACTACGCCACCCAGGCCATGTTCCAGATGCAGGAGCCCTACTGGACCGAGTGGAACGACCGGCTTCGCCCGCTGATGGAGTCGGGCCAGGAGGAAAGCGGGCCGCTGGCCGGTAGCTGGCATCCGCTTCGTCCCGTTCCCGACCGCTGGGGTCACGCGGGCGGTCGCCTTTACGTCACGGCCATGCACCTGCTGATGCTCGAGGTCTACTACCGGCACCTCCCGCTGTTCCAGGAACTGAGCCGCTAGGCGACGGATTCAGCCCGATCTTGTCCTGACCGTTCGCGGGCGGACTGTCCTAATTTTCGCGGCGGAGACGGGATCTTGCCTGGAGAATGCCTTATTCCCCGCGAAAATGGCACGGTCCCCTTCGGCCGAAAAATGGACCCGTCGCCGGGCGGCCCGCCAACGGTTACGATTCCGTCTCGCCGGCAACGTCGAGTTGCGCGATCACGCCTTCCAGGAAACGGGCAAGCCGGTCGGAGGCCACCAGGGCGTTCTCACGAAGCTGGTACAAGTCTTTCAGGCTTGAAGGACGCCGGAAGACGGCGGCCGCCGCCGATCCGAGACGCATCGCCGTCGTGGGCTGGGCCAGGAGCGTCTCCACGTCGCGCGGGAGACGCTCGTCGACCGGGTCGTAGACGATCCGCACGCCGAGGCAACGCACCTGCCGCCGGCGGCACGCCTCGGCCACGGCAAACGTCTCCATGTCGACGGCCAGCGCGTCGTGCGCCTCGCCCAGCGCCGCCTTTTCCTCCGGGCTGCGTACGGGGCCGTCGACCGAAAGCACCCGACCGACGTGAACGCCGGGATGCTTCTCTAACTCCGCCGGGTCCACCGACAGGTCGATTTGGAACTGATGCCCCTGGGCATTCGCCACGCCACCGGCCATCACGATGTCGTTGCGGCGGAGTTCCGCTTTCAACCCCCCCGCAAAACCCGCCGAGACAACCCACCGGGGCCGGTGGCCGTCGAGCACGGCATCGGTCGCCCGGGTTGCATTCTCGGCGCCTGCGCCGCTGGTGACGATTGCCAGGCGACGCGATGCCAATGTCCCCAGGCGGGTGGTGAACCCGGGGCCTCGCAGCGCGATCCGCTCTTCGAACCGGTCGACGAGTCCCCCCGCCTCGATGCCCAGGGCGAACACGACGGCCACGTCGCACGCCGCCGGCGGCGACTCTTTCCGCGATGTCTCCTCAGTCATGCGCTCGCGCAGCTTCTCCTGAGCGGTATGGGCAAGCCAGCGACTAAACAGCGGGTGGAGCGGCATGGAAGACTCGCGGGACCTGCGGATGAACCGCACACCCGGCTAAAATCCTTCGGTCAGGGCGTGGTCGGTGTACAGCGGCATATAACGATAATACACTTCGAGCGTCATCACCGCCATAGCCGTGTTGTACAAACGACCGCCGACGTCGCCGTGCCCGCCGGAGAAATGCCAGCTTCCCGCCTCGTGCCCACGGTCGGCTTGCGTACTGACAAGGTAATCGCGCATGGCAGGATTCCACCGTCGCCACGGCTCCCCGCCGTAATGATGCACGACTTGCGTGGCATAGTAGTTGAAATACATGTTGTCCTTCGACGGCCCCAGGCTGTCGAGGTACTCGACGCCGCGACGCAAGGGTTCGTAATCGCGATCCCATCCGGTGTACATGCGGCACAGCAGGCCGATGGCGGTGGTCGTTTCGCCCGGCCGGGGGTCCATGTAGCCGTACTTCGCGCCGTACTCCGACTGCACGCTGTCGAGGAATCGGCGCACGCCGACGAGCGTGGGCGACGGAACGCTCAGGCCGGCCATTTGCCCGCTCTTCAGCGCCATAAGTTGCCAGCCGGTTACCGTGGTATCGCCGGGCTCGCCGGGGGTGTAGCGCCAACCGCCGCGTTTTGGGTTCTGGGCGAAAACAATGAAACGCACCGACTGCTCGGCCAGCCCTCGAAACGCCGGATCGCCGGTCATGGCGTAGGCTTCGCACAGGGCAATGGCGGACAGACCCTGGGCGTACATCGTGCCGTTCTGCAGGTCGGCCCCGTGCGGCGTTTGCCGGGCGCTGCGCACGAGGTAGTACATACCTCGGCGGACGACGTCCTGATAGGGCCCTTCCATGTGCGTGTAGCCGGCCCCAAGGTACGGCAGCATGCACATGGCCGTTGCGGCGGTTGTGCTGCTTTCGGTGCCGGGATTGCGATTGGCGCCTCGCAGTTGTCGGAAGCTGAAACTGCCGTCGTCGCGTTGCTGCGTCATTATCCAGCGCAACCCGCGCTCGACCGCGTCTTCGCTTTCCGCCGTGCCGCCGCCGATGCGGACCATTTCCGCCCGGGCCTCGCGGCCCCGCCCCGCCAACGCGCCCGACACGTCGGCGTCGGTCCGCAGGAAGTACTCGGTGGAACTCTCGAACCTGCCGATGGCGGCCGACCGCGGACGCACCGCCACGCGCATCTCGGCGGCCGGGCTGCGAATGTCGAGGCTGTCGAAACCGTGCTCGACAATCAATGCTTCGCCTGCCAGCCGATCCCACACGTCCGAGGGACGCGGCTCCAGCAAGGAATCGCTCGAAAGCAGGGAGTCGGTGTGGTGGGGCAGCACCGTCAGCGAGACGCCGCCGGGACCGACCTCGGCCGAAGGCAGCCAAAGGGCGAGGCTCAGAATGAGTGCGAAGTGAAACAGAAAACTCGCCAGGAAGCTCGCCATGCCCCGGGCGGAAAACCAGCCAAGCCGTTTCGTCCGACCGGAGTCGTCCTGCGGCTCGACGCGCACCTCGCCCCTCTCAAGCACGGGCGGGGGCGGCAGCTCGATGACCCGCGCCGGTCCGTCGTCGCCGCGAAATTCGGCGTCGGCGGCCGGCAGCCAAGGCGTGTCGATCGAATTGGGCACGCAGTGAGCCACCACACGTTCCTCGGCACAGGCGGGATAATCGGCACAAACTGCGCGGTTTGCGCAGTGCCTACCAATTATAGCTTAATCCGATAGCCCTTCGTTTGGAGCCCCATCGAACACGCTTCGACCGTCACGGCGCCGTGCTCGGCGGTCGAAAGCACGGTGGCGCCCGCTGCTTCGTATGTGGCTCTCAGTTGGCCGAAAGTCCCCGCTCCGCCCGCCCCACTCACAACGACCCACTGCGGCGTACACCAGGCGGCCAACTCGGGCGTGTTGCTGCGCCGGCCGCCGTGGTGCGGCGCCAGCAGGACATCGCAGCGGAGCGGCTCTTCGGCAATCAGGTCGTCCAGGCCGGCCGACTCGAGATCGCCGGTCAGCAGGATGCGCCGGCCCGCGTACTCGATGGCCAGCACGAGGCTGTTGGCGTTGTCGCTGCCCAAGAGACCCCGTTTCGGCGGGTGAATCACTTCAATCCTGCAATCGCCCTCGGCAAACCGGTGGCCCGCCCAAACTTCGTCCTGCTCCACGCCGCTTCGCTCTATGGCCTGCGCCAGGGCGTCGAGCGCCGGGTTGGGGTTTTCGTACATCGTTTGCGGCACGTAGACGCTGCCCACGGAAAAGCGTTCCAGCAACTGCGGCAGGGCGTTGTAGTGGTCCAGATCGCCGTGGGAGAGCACCACGGCGTCGAGGTGCGTAATGCCGCGCGACCAGAGCACGGCCGAGATGGATTGCGCAGCCGGCCCGGGCGGACCCATTCGACCGGCGTCGTACAGCAGGGCCCGCCCGTCGGGCAACTCCACGAGCACCGACAGTCCGTGCCCTAACGCGACGAACGTGCAGCGGAGCGGGCGTTCCCGGCCCGGCGACCCGAGCGGAAGGAGCAACCCGGCGGCAATCCACGCGGCGGCCAACGCGGCGCACCAGCGGCGCGGCGGCCGCAAACGCGGCACGGCCGCCAGCACGAGCAGCCCGCCGTAGAAACCGGCCAGCCACCATGGGGCAGGGCCGGGCACGTAGAAGTGGCTCGCCGGCACGCCCTGCAATCCCTCGACGATCCATTGCAGCAGGCCCAGCGCCCCGCCCGCAACCATGCCCGCCGCCCGGGCCAGAAGGCCGCTGATGGGGCTGAGCACCAACGTGGCGAAACTACCGACCAGCGCGACGGTCATCGGCAGCCAGAGCACCGTGTTCAACGGTACGGCGGCGGGGGCCACCACGTGGAACCGGGCCATCGCCAGCGGGCTCGTCACGCACCAGATCGCCAGGCTCACCAGCAGGAGGTGCCGTAGCGTCCGGCTTGCTGTCCGGAGGGCTCGCTGCCCCCAGGGCAATTCCGCCAGGATGGCCCGCTGGAGCCAATCCTGTTGCCCGCCCGCCTTCATCCAAAGCGGCGCGACCCAAAGCACGGCCGCCACGGCCAGGAACGACAGTTGGGCTCCGGTGTGGAACAGGTCGGTCGGGTTCATCGCCAGCACGACGAGTGCTGCCGCCGCCAGCGAGTTGAAGCCCAGCTTCTGCCGTCGAAGGTGCGAGGACGCGCAGACCACCAGCACCAGCATGGTGGCGCGAACCACCGGCGGCCGCGCCTCGGTGAGCACCATGTAGCCCAGCGCCAGCGCGGCGACCAGCGCCGCGCACCACTGCGGCGGCAACGGGCTGCGCCGCAACACGAACCATACCGCGCCCGCCAAAATGCCCACGTGCAGCCCCGAGATAGCCAGCAGATGGACCGTGCCCGTCTCGACGAACGCCAACTGCTCGTCCGGGTCGATTCGTTCGCGGGCGCCCAGCAACACGGCTTCGGCCAGGGCCGATTGCCCGACGGGCACGTGGCGGCGCAGCACGCCGGCACATCGCTCCCGAAGCCGGCCCAGCCAAGAGCCCAGGTTGACACGCTCGCCCGGTTGGACGATGGAGATGCACTGGGCGTAGTTCGTGCTCAGCAGCGTCAGGATGCCTTCGGCCCGGAGGTACTCGGCGTAGTCGAACTCGCCCGGGTTCCGGGCGGCCCTGGGACGCGCAACGTGCCCGAGGATGCGCACGCGGTCGCCCACGTGGACCCCGTCCAGGTCGGCGTACACCGTCAGCCGCGCGCGGCCGGCGGCGGGCCGCCACGCTTGACGGTCGCGCACGGCCAGCGGGGCCACGTCGAGTTGGGCTCGCGGGCCGGTCGGAATGGGCTGCATGGGGTCCAGCGGAGGCGCGGACCGCGCGCGAACGCCGGCGAGCACAATCGCCTCCAGGCAAATCGGCTCGCGTTCCTCCGAGGCATACCGTGTGAGGTCGCGCTCGGCGAATTGCCGCCAGTCGAGATGATGCCAGACGGCGGCCGCGGCGGCCACGCCGGAAAGCAACACCAGGCCGGCAGCCGTGTCGTATCGAAATCGCCGCAGCACGAGCCAGCCGATCCAGGCCGCCCCGGCTGCGCCCCCCCATGCGTACAGCGCCAGGGGCCAGTACCGGTCGGCCGCGATGCCGGCGGCCGCAGCGCCCAGCACGATCACCAACGGCTGGTAGCTTGCCGGCCTGCGCCAGGGATCGCCTGCCGCGGCATCCGGGGTTCGGGGCGACGGGTCCATAGCCCGTATTATTGCCCGGCGCCGAACGGCTCACAAGACGGGCGCGTTCCGGGATCGGGCCCATCACGGCGATGCCGCCTCGCGGTTGGAGTTCACGCTTCAGCGTGCTCGGCACATCGCACACGACTGGCTCGCACGCTGAAGCGTGAACTCCAACAGGTCGGCAGTTCACAACCGTCACTCCAGCCGGCCGCAATCGTGGATCGTCTCGTACATGGCCACGATGTTTTCGGTGGGTGTGTTCGGCTGGAGGTTGTGGCACGGGGCGCAAATCCACCGGGCATCCCGGTAGATGGCCGCGCTCTCGCGGACCTCCCGCTCGACGTCGGCCGGCGTGCCGAAAGGCAGGGTGTGCTGGTTGTCGATCGAGCCGTGGAAGATGAGCGCCCGGCCGAAGTCGGCCACGAGCCCCTCCCGCTCCATGCCGGTCGCCCTCCACTGGATCGGGTTGAGGATTTCGATGCCCACCCGCTCGATCAGGTCGGGCAGGAAGACGCGCGCCGCGCCGTCGGTGTGGTACATCACGTGCACGCCGAACGAGCGGGCCAGCTCGGCCATGCGCACCTGGTTCGGCAGCAGGAACCGGCGGTAGGTGGCCAGGCTCACGAGCGGCCCGGTTTGCGAGCCGAGGTCCTCGGCCACGTACGTCGTGTCGATCCGCCCGCGGCCGGCCTCGAAGATGCGACGGTGGTGCTCGGCGTAGAAATCGAAAATGTGGCCCAGGATGCAGTCGGCCACGTCGGGGTTCAGGGCAAGGTCCTCGAACGATTGCTGGATGCCCCGCATGTAGCAATACAGCAGGAACGGCTCGTACACGCCCGCGTGGATGGGGTAGGCGCCGTCGTCGTCGGCCACGGCCCGGGCGATGGGCGCGTAGTCGAAGTCGTCGGGGTCGGGCCAGCGGTGCGCGTGGATTTCAGCGACGGTCGTGGCCGTGGCCAACGGCTGGTAAGCCGGCTCATCGTACGCGCCGCAGCCGTAATCGGCCTTCCGGTAGCGGATGCCCCACCTATCGGCCTGCGGATCGTCGGGATGGTGCGGCAGCCGCCAAACGGGCTCGACCACCTTCCGCTTATCCACATGCAGCCGCCGCCACAGCGCCGCCTCATCGGCGCAGCCGAGGTCGGCAAGCAGCCGCTCGGTCACTTCCGGCGTGGCCTGGTAATCGGTCGGAATCCGATCCGGCACACGCCGGTTGAGCAGCGCCAGCCATCGTTCGCGCGGTGTCATAGAGAGCCTCGAAAAACGCACGCCGTGCAATTCCAACCAGATCGGCGCCGCCGGTCCCGCGTTGAGTTCGCCGGCATTTCCCTACCCGATACAGATGCCGATGCCGATGCCGATGCCGACGTTGACGTCGACTCAGACGAAGGATACCATGAATCTGCGACGAGTGCATCAGGCATTTTGCCCAAGGAAACGTGAAAGGACCAGCCATGTCCGTTGCAGAACAGGCCAAACGTGTTTACGAATCTCGCCTTCGAGCGGAACTCGAAGCCGAGCACCGCGACCGGTTCGTGGCCATCGAGCCGGTATCGGAGTCGTCTTTTCTGGGCGATGAATTCATCGACGCGGCAATGGCCGCCAAGGATGCCTACCCGGATCGAAAGTCGTTTGTCATTCGCGTCGGCCATGAAGCCGCATTTCACATCGGAGGGTTCGCGCCGTGATCGGAAGAGTAATCGCCAACGCCGGCAAGCTGCCGCTCCTCAGAACGGGCCTTCTCGAAAACCGTGTTCTCCACGTTGATTACGTGAACAAGGAATTGCCGCTCGACTGATCTGACGAGCGACCGGAATAACGACACGGCGGGGGCTTGGCGAAAATCGCGAGGGTGAAGCGTCGGAGAAGTCGTGGTAAGGGCTCGCGAAGGAATAAATGGCCTTGTTTAGGCGCGGCGAGGATAAGG
>CAYPWB010000055.1:0-21249 GCA_964414315.1 uncultured Planctomycetaceae bacterium
GATGACGCCGCTTCGGGCCTCCATTTTCAACATGCCGTGGATGAAGCTGGGGAACCTCATTTCCATGGCGTCCGATTCCTCGTCGGTGAGCGCGAACATGCGCACCGTGGCCTCGCCCTCGTCGAGCACCTTGACGCGCCAGTCGACTCGCTGTTCACCGTTGGGCTCGATTTCCACGGTTTGCGTGAGGGCGTCGGCGTCGAGCGGTTCGAGCACGCTGCCTTCGAGTTCGAGTTTCACCTGCACCTGCTTCTTCGCGGCCAGGTAATTGTGCACGTTGGCCGAAAGAACCACCTCGTCGCTCTGGACGAAGAAGCGGGGCGATTGCAGACGAAGGATCAGGTCCTTTCGGGTGACGACGTCGGTGAAGCCTTCGCCCACCCGGGTGCCGTGCCCCATGCCCCACACCTTGATCCGCCAGGTGGTGAGGTTCTCGGGCATGTCGAGTTCGACCTCGGCCGTACCGTTTTTGGCCGTGGTGACCGCGCCGACCCACAGGGCCGTATCGGCAAACTCGGTGCGGACCGTGGCTTCGGCCATCGGGGCCGCACCGGGGTCGGCGCCGGGAGCCTCAGCAGATTCCGCCATCGCGTCGGCCATAACCATCCCGTCGGCCGGGGCGGCTTCCGCGGCCATGGCCATGGGCGCCCCCTCAAACGCCATGCCGCCACCGCCTCCGCCGCCCAGGGCCATCCCGCGATGAGCGACACGGCCCGACTTCGCCACCGCCACTCCACCTTCGGCCTCCTCCAGTCCGTCCATCTCCTCGGCGACGGTCGCCCCGAACACGCCGATATGGCTCATGGTCTTGGCGCCCTCGCGCGCCAGGTTGTGGAACCATCGGGCGAGGCTGTTCTCGTCGCTGGGATGGTGGCTGCGCCGCCACTTCCAGAAGAACTCCTTGATTTCCGGCACGTTGCTGCCGCCGGAAATGTACTCGACCGACTTGTCGTAAATGGTCACCACCGCCGAGCCGACGAACGGCTCGCCGGTGAAGTCGGTGAGCGTAAGCTGCACCTTGGCCTTCTCGCCGGGCTTGTACGCCTCCTTCGACGGCTCGATGGCGACGTCGAGCACCCGCTTCTCGGGCGGGACGACGATTTCCTTCGTTTCCGTATGCACCGTCGCGTCGGTCAGCGTGACCGCTTCGACGAAGAAGTTGGGCATATCGCGCTTCGCTACTTCGATTTCGTGGATCGTGCTCTTGCCGGCGAGCCGGAGCACCTCGGGCTTCAGGTACACGCCGTTGGTCGGGCGCACGAACAGCAGCACGGTGCCGCCGGCCCGGTCGGTGTTGATTTGCAGCTTCACCTTCTCGCCCGGAGCGTAGTCTTTCTTGTCCGGAATCAGTTCCAGGTGGTTGAAGCGGAACTCGGCGCTGTCGAACCCTTCACCGACGATGGTGAACAGGTATCCGCCCTCGATGGTGTGGTCCTTCGCGTCGTTCACCTCATACGAAAGCCGGTATTGGCCCGCCTGGCTCGCGGTCAACTGCTGGGCGGCGCGGCCGTCGACGTCGGTGCCGAGTTGCCAATCCTGGACCGGCGTCTCCACCGGCTCGCCGTCCTTGTATCCGATGCGGTAGAGCGTGAGTTCGCCTTCGCCTTCCACCGGCTTGCCGTCGATGCGGCGGGCCTGGAAGCTGGCGCGGATGGTGTCGCCGATGCGATAGTACCCGCGATCGACCCACGTGTGGACCTTGAACGCCTTCCGGGCGACGAGCACCTCGCCCGTGCCTACGATGGTGCGGCGCGACTCGTCGGTCACTTCCGCGGTGATTTCGTAGCGATGGTTTTGGTCGCCGTGGAGGGCCTTCGCCAGCGAAGTGTCGATCGTGACGCTCACCGTCCCGTCCTCCCCGACCTCGACCTCCTGCTCCGCCACCAGCTCCGGCGGCGCTTGGCGCTGCGGCCACCAGATTGGCGTCGGACGCTCGCAACCCCAATGCCGCCAGCCGGGATACCAGGGGTAATCGTACCCGAACCACCAGTAGCCCGGGCCGTAGAACCAGTCCCACGGCATCGGCGGGTACCAGGGCTGCGTGTGCGGGGTGCGCATCACCTTGTACTTGACCTTCGCCGAGGTGACCGGCGAGCCGAAGTAATATTTCGCGTTGATCGTGGCCTCGATCACCTCGCCCAGCATGACCGGCTCCGAGGGCGCGTCGACGGTCACCTCGAACTCGGGCTTCTTGTACTCCTCCACGCGGAAGTTCCCGTTGCCCAAGTGCCGGTTGCCCTGGCGCACCACCATGCGGTACTGGCCGAGCGTGGCGTCCTTGGGTAGTTCCAGTTCGCCTTCAAAGCCGCCGTACTGGTCGGCCTCGTAGGTCTTCTCCAGCACCTTCTCCTGCCGGCCGTCTTGGATTTCCACCGTGAACGACTGTCCGGCGAACTGCGAAACCTGTTCCTGGTCGTACTGGGCGTGCCGCACCCAGAACTTGAAGTGGACTTTCTGCTCGGGCCGGTACACGGGCCGGTCGGTAATGGGGAACACCTTGGTGGCGCGGTAGTCGGGGTCGTGCATGTTGGCGTACCACACGCCGCTGAAACCGAGGTAGGCGAAGCGGCCTTCGTCAGTCCGCGCAGTCAGCAGCCACTGGTACTGGTTGGACGCGCGGTTCTGATCGATCAGAAGCTGGCCGTCGGCGTCGGTGTGCTCGGCGAACTGCTTCACGTCGACGTGGAAGTCGCGAGGGTTCGGCCGGCCCGGCTTGCCGCGGTGCTCCATCCGCCAGCCGAAGAACTCGACGTTCGCCTTCGGCACCGGCGCGCCGGTCACGGCGTCGGCCACGTAGTAGTAGTTTTTCCCTTCGAGCGGCTTCCGCACGATGGCCGTGTCGGCCACCCACAGGATGATGTAGCTCGTGTTGCCGCCCCTCATCGTCGCTTCGAGCAGGTACGCGCCGGGCGTTTGAAGCGGCGTGGTCACCGTCACGCGTTTGTCGAAGTGGTTTGCGCGGGGGTTGACCACCATCGTCCACTGGGCCACCTGGTCGCCGACGTATCTTTCCTCGTTCTGGCGCACGAGCCGGTGGCCGATGTTCCCTATATTGACCTTCTGCCCGTCTACACGGCCCGGATTGCTCTTCAGGTAGTTCTTCACATCCTGGAGCAGTTGCTCCACCTTGATGGCGTGGGCCTTCAGTTCCACGATGTGCCCGTTGCGGAAACGCAACTCGACCGTGGCGCCCTGGCCGGCCGGCTGGGCGGTGATCGGCTCGAACTGGCCCCAGTTGTCGACGATCTGGCGGAGCCGGTCGCGGTAATGCTCCCGGCTGCCGGAGGCGGGATACTCGTCGATCAGCCGCCGCCAGGTTTCGGCCGCCTTGGGATACTGGCGACGATTCTCGAAGATTTGCGCAAGCTGCCGGACGGCCGCCTCGCCGTGCCCGGTTTGCGGCTGGTCGGCAATTTGCCGGAAGATCTTGATGAAGTTGAACTCGTCGGGCAGTTCGAACCGCTTCACTCCGGTGGCGAGCCGGCCGATGGTCTCGCTTTCGCTGAGAGTGTGCAAGGCCCAGGTGCCGCTCTCGTCTTCCCGGCTGTCGTCGGTCGCGGCCCGTCCGAAACGGAGACCGAAGTGGGCCATCGTCTGCACGCCGAACTGGTTGAGCAGGAAGTCGGCGAAGTGGCTGCGCACACCGTTCCTCTGCTGCGGGTTGAACTCGATCGCCTGTTCGAGGCACCACCGCCATCGTTGGCCGTCGGTTTCGGCCTCGTCGAGCGAGGGGGGCGTGTGATGCAGCACCGGCTTCCCGTCTTCGTCGACCGGGGCGCCGAGGGTCTGGCGGTGGTAGCCCCAGCCCTCGTCGTAGTCGGGCAGTTCGCCCAGGTCGGTCAGGTACTGGAGCCGCCACGATTCATTGAACCCGCGGTTATTGAGCAGCACCCGCGCCATCGCCAGCAAATAGTTGCCCACCGAAGCGTGGTCGTCGTCCTGTCGGGCAATAGGCCAGGCTTGGGTCATCAGTTGCAAGGCCCGCACGCGGTCGCGCTCGACGGAATTGACCGGCTTACCGCCCTGGCCGCCCCGCTTGGGGCCTCGGTGGAACTCGCCGGCCACGATGAAGCCCTGGTGGGGCAGGTTCATGTAGTGCTCGGCCATCGCCCAAAGCACCCGCCATTGCTCGGCATGGGCCGCGATGACGGCTTCGTAGAAGGCGTCGATCTCGTCGAGGCGGTTCAGCCGGTGCAGGCACTGGGTGGCTTGGCCGACGTCGGCACCCACCTGCCGGGGGTCGCTCTTCGGGTCGGTGGCCAGCTCGTGGAACATTTGGTAGGCGTCGTTGAAGTTGCCGTCATTCATGGTTTTTTGCGCGAGTTGGCGGGCTTGCTGCTCGTCGGCAGGCGGTTCCGCACCGAGGCCGAGGCCGCTCCAAGTGGTAGCCCAAAGCACACACGAACCGAGAAGGTACACGTACCGCATCGTGAAATCTCCCTATTATTGAATGCTGCTCGGTTGCAGGGGCTACGAAAAGCCCTTCCCAAGAGGGGTCATGGTATCGCACGGCCCAAACCGCGACTCGACGCTTGGACGTCTGCCGACCGGCAGAAGTTCCCGAACGGACAGCATACATCCGTTGCCGCATGGTGCCCAGGGCGCCGCTGGGTGGCTCGCGTCCTAGGGTTAAGATGGAGGAAGTCGCCCCCCTGCTTGCGCCGGAAACGACCGCGGCCCACTGCAATAGGCACAAGCCAATCGGGCGAATCCCTTGCGGCCGATGCGTATCTCAAGAATAATGGACTCTATCGAGCATGCAGCAAAAACCTCGCCAGGCAGCAAAACAAGCCAATTCGTGGGGGCAGTAAACCTCAGAGGAGTGCAGTGACGGAATCCTTCGATCCATATCGTGAATGGCTGGGTATCGACGAGCCGAATCGTCCACTGAATCACTATCAGTTGCTCGGCCTTGCGCCGTTTGAGGGCGATGCAGGCCGTATCGCCCAGGCCGCCGACGTGGCAATGGCCAAGGTCCGCAAGATTCGACCCGGCAACCGGATTGCCGACTGGGGCCGGCTGCTGGACCAGCTTGGCGCCGCCAAGGTATGCCTGCTAAATCCGGGCAGCAGAGCGGCGTACGATGCGAGCCTCCGGGGAACCGGCGGCGCAGGGCAAGGTGGCGGAACGCCCCAGCCGGCGTCGCAACCCGGCTTGGCCACGTCGCAGCAACCCCCGCCTGCGAACCCGACTCCAAGCGCCGCCTCCGGGGGGGGCACTCCGACCTCGGCTCCGCCTTGGCCGGGGTATTCGCCCGCGGCCGGGCCATCGGCAACGCCGTCTTCCGGCGTTTCGACTCCCATCCAGGCCACCCCGTTGCCGGGTGCCGCGTCCGTATCTCCAACGACACCGAGCCCGGCAGGGACTGCGCCGGGAACGCCGGGCAATGTGGCGCCGGGCCCGGTTCCGTCGGGCGGAGCTCCTGCCTGGCCGCAGTCGGCCTCGCCCTGGTCGTCGAGTCCCGTTCCGATGGGGTCGACCGGGAATTCGGGGGCTCGGCCCAGCCCCTCCAATCCTCAGCCCGTGCCGGTAGCAACTGCCGTACCGACCCACTTGCAACAGCCAGCCGGCACGCCACCCGGTCGGGCCGGGTTCGATTCTCGTTCCGCCGCGCTGCATGGAAACGCCGGCCCGGGAAGAACCGATTCGCAGGGCACTTCTGGGGGGCGGCCATGGTATCAACAAACGACTACGATGGCGGCAGCGCTGCTTGCCGGTGCCGTCGTCGTGCTGATAGCGATTCTGCTGACCCAAGCGGGTCGACCGGAGCCGCAAGCCGTCGGGTCCGGCGGTACGCCGCAGCAGCCGCAGGCCGACCCCTTGGAAGAAGATGCGCCGCCGGCGCCCGCCGCGCCAGATGCCCCTTCGCCCGACCCGGATGCCCAGCCCTCGGACCCGTCGCCGGAACCCCCGGCGCCGGAGGACCCTGTCGAGGAAACGGACCCCGGAACACCTTCTCCAACTCCGGAAGACGGGCCGGCCGCGTTGCCGGAGGCTCCTTCCGAGGAAGACGAACCTGCACAGCCGGAGGTTCCCACCCAGCCCGCCGATCCGGCGGTCCCCAATGGCGGCACGGCCCCGGACGAATCCCCGGGACCGGCCGACCCGATGGACCCGATGGACCCGATGGAACCTTTGAGACCGGGGGGCTCGGACGATCCGGCCGATGCGGTCGAGGCGCCGGTCCGTGGTGGGGATCCTTCGCCCGGTCCCGGAAATACTCCAGCACTGGGCGCAACGTTCAGCGCGGCCGTTAGCGACGCTCGCTTCTCAATGGCCGAGCGCGACCTGGTCGGCGCACGAGCCCACTTGGACAAGGCCGACTCGTTGGCCAAGACCGACGAGCAGAAGCAAACCGCCCGGCGGGTCCGTGTCGCGTTGGACAATCTGACCGAGTTCTGGCGCGGACTGCGCGAGGCTGCCGGGTCGTTGCAGTCGGGACAGAACCTCCAGGTGAAGGACACCTTCGTAGCCATCGTTGAGGCCGGTCCCGACGCACTGCTCATCCGCAGTGCGGGGCGCAACCTGCACTACCGTGTCGAAGATTTGCCGGGGGGGCTCGTTCTGGCGGTAGCCGAGTCGTGGTTCGAGAAGAGCGCTGCCTCGAAAACGCTCGTGGGCGCCTTCCTTTGCTTCGACGCAAGGGGCAACGAGGAAATGGGCCGCAAAATGCTCGCCGAGGCCGCGAAGGAAGGTGTGGATGTCAAACCGTTCCTGACCGAGTTGGAAGCCGGCGGCAGCGGGGTCGATGTGGGTCAGACGCGAACCGGCGGAGGCAACCGAGACGCTGCCGGAGCCGCGCAAAGGCGGAAGCCCCCCGGCCGTATCGCCCCGATGGATCAGGACGCCGTGCAGCAAGCCGAGGAAACGATCCGCACACGGTTTGCCGACGATTTCCGGAAGGCGACCGGGCCGCAGGAGAAGTCGGATCTGGCCGAGAAACTGCTGAAAGAGGCGTCCGGCGAACAGCCCCCTATCCGCATCGGCATGCTGCGGGAGGCTCGGCGTTTGGCGGTCGAGTCGGGTAGGGTCGAGTTGGCAGCGCGCGCGATCGATGCGTTGGCCGCGATGCAAGCCGTCGACCCGCTCACCGCGTCGACGGAAGCCTTGGAGGAATTGCTGGAAACGGCTCCAGGGGCGACCAGCCAACGCCTCGTCGCCCAGGCGGCCCTCGCGGGGATCGAGCAAGCATCCGCCCAGCGCCGTCCCGCCGAAGCAGTCCGGCTTGCCGACGTGGCCCTCGCCGCCGCCCGCAATTCGAACAACGCAACGCTCATGCGCCGGGCAGCGTTTGTGAAGCAGCAACTCGACGCACTGCAGAAAAGGCAGTAGCCGATTGGCACCGGGGGTATTCTTCCATCTGCCGCTCGCCGGACTATGGTTCCGAACGGAGGCCGGCTCCGGTGCGCGTGGCGATCAATGCCCCCCCGATGAAGGGCGACAATGCAGTTTTCGCGTTGGGACAACGGGTTCTTGGATATTCCGATACGGACGTGAGCGGGTTGAACTGCCATTTGACCTGCCGTGCCGGCCCGACTAGAATAAAGCATAGGTGGTTAGCGGGATGCATTCTCCTCTTCGGTGGGGGTAGCCCTCCGATCTGCAGTTCTCCGGAATACTACCGACCCGAACCAGCGATACTCCAGAGGGCGGCATCGCGTCTGCAGGCAATTGTCCGTCGCCGTCGTTCTACCAAGTTTGGCCGAATGAGTGAATCTGCGTCCAGCCGCCGATCGATCACTGCGCCCGCATTCCCGGTCGATTCGGGAAGCTCCAAGGGCGCTGCGCTTCGGAACAGCGGGATGGGGCGGTTGGTGCTCGACGAGCAGCCCACCGTGATCTCGAGCGAGCCGCCGGTGGCGGCGCCGCACAAGTCGGAGGCGAGCCAACAGGCGTGCCACGGGGGATTGCTGCCGGGCGACCATCTCGAACATTTCGAACTGTTGGAATTCGTTGGCGGCGGCGGAATGGGCCGCGTGTTTCGTGCGCGCGACACCCGGCTCAACCGGGTTGTGGCCCTGAAAGTGCTGGCGCCGGCACAAACCGGCGACGCCGACGCCCTCGCCCGATTCCAGAACGAAGCCCAGTCGGCGGCAAGGCTCGATCATGAGAATATCGCGCGCGTGTATCACGTGGGGGAGGATCGCGGCCTGCACTATATCGTGTTCGAGTACATCGAAGGGGTAAACCTTCGGGTTCTCGTGCATGAGAACGGGCCGCTGCCGTTGGCCGACGCCGTCAACTACACGCTTCAGGTGGCCGAGGGGCTGGCGCACGCCGCAAGCCGGGACGTCGTCCACCGCGACATCAAACCCTCGAACGTCCTGGTCACGCCGTCGGGCCGAACGAAACTGATCGACATGGGCCTGGCCCGGCTCCACAAAATTGACCCCGTCGCTGCCGATTTGACCGCCACCGGCGTAACCCTGGGAACGTTCGACTACATTTCGCCGGAGCAAGCCCGCGATCCGCGTAATGCCGACGTGCGGAGCGACATCTATTCGCTGGGATGCACGTTCTTCTTCATGCTAGCCGGTCGGCCCCCCTTCCCGGAAGGGACCGTCTTGCAAAAATTGCTCCAACACCAGGGCGACGATCCGCCCGACGTGCGGCAGTTTCGGCCCGAAATGCCCGATGCCTTGGTGGCCGTCCTGCGTCGCATGTTGGCAAAGGATCCGCGGAATCGGTATCCGGCGGCGTCGGAATTGCTCGACGACCTGACCGCTTTGGCAAGGCAGCTTGGGTTGCGGCCGTTGACTCCCAGCGGCCAAACGTGGGAAATGCCGCAACCCCCGCGCATCTCCCCGCTCACCTACCACTTGCCTTGGTTGGCCCCGACCGCGGCATTGCTGGTGGTGGTGGCGGCCCTGCACGTTTTGGGCGGGAACGATCCTCCGACGCCGCCTTTACTGGGCGGCCCCGAGGAATTCTTCGGTGAAGAGTTGCCGGATCCGGCTGAGTTTGCCCCGGTTGATCCGGTGGAGGGAGGTCCGGGAATCCTGCCCGGTGTTGCGGAGACCTCGGACGTGGAAGTGCCTTCCCCGCCTGCGGATACGCCGATCGTTGCGAACCCGAAACCTGAGGCTGAAGCCGTCGAGCCGGCGACGGCGCCGGAGGAGCCAGTGGATGAGGTGAAGCCGCCGGGCACCGAACCTCCGAGTCCGGCGCCCGTGGAGGCGCCGGACATGCAACTGGCCTTCGGCCGGCTCGCTGCAGAGTCGTCCGCCGGTCGACTGGCGCTAGGCCAAGGGGCCGGGGCGGTGAGTTTGCCGGCCGATTCGGCGGAGGCCGGCCGTCTGGCGTTTGAACCCCCGCCGCTCCCACCGAACGATTGGTCTGCGGCTTCGCAGCAGGCGGGCGTTCTCGTTGTGCATGACGGCGGGGAAGGCGAACAGGGCTATTCTTCGCTGACGGCTGCCTTGGCTGTGGCCGAGACCGGCAACGTGATTGAGTTGCGGTACAACGGCCCCCGCGAGCAAGCGCCGATTCGCCTTGCCAATCGCCGGCTGACGATTCGCGGTGGCGAGGGTTTCGAGCCGGTAATGGTATTCCGGCCCGACGGCAACGACCCCATCGAACAGCCTCGCAGCATGATCAGCGTCGCATCCGGTGAACTGACGCTCGTAAATCTGGCGCTCGCATTCGAAGTCGCCCGTGAGATTCCCGCCGAGCAGTGGTCGCTGTTCGAAGTGCTCGGCGGCGCCCGGCTGAACGTGCAGCGTTCGACGTTTTCCGTTTCCAACGCGACGGACGACCATCGTGCTTACCATCCCGACGTTGCCTTCTTCCGTACTCGTACGGCATCGGGGACCGGTCGGATAACCGCCGACGACGCGAAGCCATCGCCTCCGGTAACGATCGAACTGGCCGATTGTGCCGTGCGCGGTCAGGCGGCCCTGTTGCGAACCGAAGTGGATCAGGCGGTCGAGTTCGATTGGGAGAACGGCGTCCTCGCTACCAGTGAACCGGCGTTTTCGGTGGCCGCTGCGCGTACCCCGGCCGACGACGGCGCGATCGTGGTGAACCTGCGTCATATCACGGCCTGGGTCGGCGGGGGCTTATTGGCTATGACCGACCGGCAGTCCGCTACTCGCCCATTGCCTACCCAAATCGTGCTCAGCGACAGCATCTTGGCCGGTGTGCCGGGCGTCCCGCTCGTCGACCAGTACGCGGAGGAGGCGGAGTCGGCGTATCGCAGGATTCGCTTCCAGGGCAACCGCAACTTCTACGAAGGGATCGACCTCTTCTGGCGGCTGCGCGGCCCCGACGACGCGCAATCGCCGATCCTGTTCGATTTTGAGGGTTGGCAAGCGCATTGGGGGTCTGAAGACGAGAATCTGCCAAGCGTGGATCGGGTTCAGTGGCAGCAGGCGCCGACCCCGCCGCTGGCGGTGCATCGAGTGCATGTGGCCGACTTCGCCCTGGCCGACGCCGCCGGAAACCCCGCCCGCGGCGCCGCTAGCAATGGGCGCGACGCGGGCTGCGAGCCCTTCCGTCTGCCCGAGTTCCCCGAGTTGTAACTGATCCGGGCGACGTAACTGTTGATGAGGGACGGTCCGGTTCGGCCGGGGGGCAGGCCCATCTTTCGGACATGGTCTTTCCCGGAATGCGTCGCTTGGCTGGCCGGAAAATGGACCAATTCCCGGTCGGCCCGTGAGCGGTTACGCAAGCGACTTCCCGCCTTTCCCTCGCCAACGCTTCGGGAACGGTCAGGGCTCGCGAGGGAATAGGTGACCTTTTTTGACGCGGCCGGGACGAGGCTGCGCAGGAAGGCGAGGCAGACATATTGCCTATACTTCGATGCAGGCTGACGGCGCGCAGCCGTAGCCGCAGCCCGTCCAAAGCGGCCAACTGTTTATTCGCAGGCCTTTACCCGCTTACTGGTCAACGACTGGTCGCTGTTTTACAATGCGGGCTGTGAATTCCGGGACGTGGCATCCGGCACAGGAAAGAAGGTACCCGGCTGCTTGAACCGAGGGGCAGCGCACCAAACAGGCAACCAGAATGGAGAATGGCCCTTCGCCGAAGTAACCCGGACGCGCGGAACCTCAGCCCCGGCCCCGGCCCCGTCCCCAGCGGCCGGCTTGTCATCCCCACCATCGAAACGGGAGAGACGCGATGCTGCTAGCTCTCTTTTTTGCCAAGGGCAACCGAACGAAGTTGCGAGGCGCCCTCGCCGTGTTGATCTTGACTTTGGCGGCGGGCTGGCTGCCCCGGGTCGCCCATGCGCAGAGCGAAAACCTGTCGGTCCTTTCGCGCTGGATTGAATGGGCCGATGCGACCAATCGGCTGCAGCTTCATTTAAACCGTATTGCGTTCGACATGCTCCGGGAGCGGCGCGATGCGGTTGCCGCGCTCGAAACGGCCGACGATTGGAGGGCCCGGCAACAGCATGTTCGCGACACGCTGCATCGACTCGTCGGCCCCATGCCCGAGCGAACGCCGCTGAATGCCCGGATAATGGGAGTCATCGAGAAAGAGGGCTACCGGGTCGAAAAGATTGTGTTCGAGTCGATGCCGAACTTCTACGTGACCGGCTGCCTCTTCCTTCCGGAGAAGCGGTCGGACCCGAGCCCGGCCATCTTGAACGTCATCGGGCATACGGGCATCGCGTTTCGGGGCGAGGGGTATCAGCAGTTCCTGCTGAACCTGGTGCGCAAGGGGTTCATTGTGTTCGCCATCGACCCGATCGGGCAAGGCGAGCGACTGCAGTATTACGATCCCGAGCAAGGCCGCTCGACGGTGGGCGGCTCCACGGCGGAGCACTCCTACCTGGGCGTGCAGGTATTCTTGAGCGGCAACTGCGCGTCGCGATACTTCACGTGGGACGGCATTCGGGCGATCGACTACCTGGTTTCACGCCCGGAGGTCGACGCCGACCGCATTGGCGTGACCGGCCTTTCCGGGGGCGGCACGCAAACCAGCTACATCGGCGCGTTCGACGAGCGCGTGGCCGCGGCATCGCCGGCGTGCTACATCACCGGCTTCCAGCGCCTGTTCGAGTCGATCGGGCCGCAGGACGCCGAACAGAACTTCAACGCCGGCGTCGCCCATGGGATCGACCACGGCGATTTCCTGCAAGTCCGCGCGCCGAAGCCCACGCTGGTCGTGGCCACCACGCGCGACTTTTTCAGTATCCAGGGGACGCGCGAGGTGGTGGCGGAGTCGCGCGCCGCGTTCCGCGCCCTTGGGGCGGAAGACCACCTGGGCCTGGCCGAAGACGACTACCACCACGGCTTCATCCCCAAGAATAATGAAGCCACGTATGCGTTCTTCCAGAAGCACTTGAACCGGCCCGGCGACCCGAAGTTCGAGGAGGTCGCAATCCTGACTGAGGAGGAGTTGAAGATCACGCCCACCGGCCAGTTGATCGATTCGCTGGGGGGCGAAACGGTATGGTCGATCAACCGGACGGAAACCGTTCCCCTTCTCGACAAGCTGGAGCAGGCGCGCCGCGACGACCTTGCCGCGCACCTTCGTAAAGTGAAGACCGACGCGAGGACGATTGCCGGCTACCGGGATCCGGAGCCGGGCGCCGCCCCCGTCTTCCGCGGCCGGTACCGGCGCGACGGCTACAGCGTCGAGCAATACGTCATTGCGGGCGAGGGCGAGTTGATTCTCCCGGTGCTGTTGCTCCTGCCCGAGGACGGCAACCGGCATCCGGGGCTGATTTACCTCCACCCGGACGGCAAGGCGGCCGCCGCCGGCCCGGACGGCGAGATGGCCCAATTGGTGCGTCAGGGCTATGCGGTCCTTGCGCCGGACCTTTCGGGAATGGGCGAATTGGGCGGGGTAAGCAATTCGGTCGCGTTCCTGGGCGTACAGACCGGCCGGAGCGTGGTCGGTATCCGCGCGGCCGACATCGTCCGCTGCGCCCGCTTCCTGCAAGACCGCCGGGACGTCGATACCTCGGAACTGGCGGCCGTTGGGCGGGGCACGACCACGATTCCGCTGTTGCACGCGGCCGCGCTGGACGATTCGCTCCGACGTGTGGTGCTGGTCGAGCCGCTGGTTTCGTATCGGGCGGTAGTGATGAATCGGTTCTACGCGGTGACGGCGGCCGACACGGTGGCCAACGCCCTGACGGCCTACGACCTTCCCGACCTGGCCGCTTCGCTGGCGCCGCGGCCGCTCGCGATGGTTGACATTCGCGATCAGCAGCTCGAGCCGGCCCCGGCCGACCTGGTGGACGAAGAGCTTGCGGTCGTTCGGCGGGCTTACCGGCAGGCGGGTGCCCAGCAGCAGCTCGACATCCGCCACGGCGAGGTTTCGGTGCCGCTGGGCGACATCGTGCCCGTAGCGTCGCCGGGGAATGAATCCAAACGTGAACAAACCTGGTAGAGTCGCCAACTATGTCAATCGCCGGTCCCAATTGTCGAATACAACTCGTTGCTTGGAGCTGCGCCGCCATCCTGACCGGGCTTTGCGCGGCCGTGGTGTGCAGGGCGCAACCACCGGTTCAGTCGCACCTTTCGGCGCTGCGTTCCGATGCGCCGCCCGTACGCGCCCGGGCCGCCGCCGCGCTGGGCCGATTGGGCGCTCGCTCGGCCGTGCCCGCGCTCGTCGAGGCCGTCGAGGACGTGAATCCCGCCGTCCGGCGCGAGTCGGCCAAGGCATTGGGGGGCATCAAGGATGCCCGGGCAGTGCCGCACCTCATCGAAGCTCTGAACGACTCCGACGTGAACGTCCGATTGTACGCGGCGTACGCACTGGGTGAAATTAAAGACCCGCGATCGGTCGATGCGCTGGTGCAGTCACTCGACGATCCCGAGTGGGCCGTCCGCGATCAGGTCCGCTGGGCCCTTGCCGGGATCGGCGGCCGGGAAATCGCCGGGCCGGTGGCCGACGCGCTCAGGGCACCCCGCGCCGACCTTGCCGGGCTCGCGTGGCTGCTGGGCCGGCTGGACGCCGATCAGGTGGCGGCGCACGTGGCCGCATTGCTTAATGAGGACGACGCCACGGTGCGCCTGCGTGCGGTCGACGTGCTGGGTGGCCTGGAGTCGCCGGCGGCGGTCGATCCGCTTGCCGCCGCACTCGAGGACTGCGCCGCGGCCGTCCGCTCCCGCGCCGTGGCGGGGCTGGTTCGGTTGAGCGACGACCGGACAATCGGGCCGCTCCGCGCGCTGGCGGATCGGGAGCAAGACCCGGCGGTGCGCAAGGCGGCCGAGCATGCCATTGCCGAGTTATTGCGCCACGAGGCGCTGGCCGCCCATTGGGGTTTCGACGACGGCGATACCGAAGTAGCCCGCGACATGGGCGGACGAGGCGTCGACGGGACGATTCGCGGTTGCCGGCCCGCCGAAGGGAAGATCGGCCGAGGCTTGCGTTTCGGCCCGGGAACGTACATCGAATTGGGAAAGCCGAGCGAGTTGCCCATCGCCAACCAGCCGTTCACCGTCATGGCCTGGCTCACATCCGAGGCCGACCGCGGCGTGATTGTCGCCCGGGGCGGCGCCTACTGCGGCTATTCGCTGTACGTAAAGGACGGAACGGCGAAGTTCGGCATTCAGCGGGAAAAGGACGCGCCCGGCTACATCGCCGCCGGCAGCGAGCGAGTCGTCGGCCGCTGGGTGCATCTGGCCGGAGTGATCCGCGACGACCGCATCGAGTTGTACGTGGACGGCAAACGTGCGTCCGCGGTCGATACGCCCGGCTACATTCCCGGCAACTGCGGGCAGGGCATGGAAATCGGCCACGACCTGGGCACGAGCCCTGCCGAAATCCAAGACCACTTCCACGGCGTCATCGACGAGGTCAAGGTTTTCGAGGCAGCCCTTTCGGCCGAGGAGATTGCCCGGCAGAGCCGTAGCGAATAGCTCGCTACACCGCATTAAGGGCTCGCGAAGGAATAAATGGCCGATTTAGGCGCGGCGAGGACAAGGCTGCGAAGGAAGGCGAAGCAGACATATTGCCTATACGTCGATGCAGCCTGACGCACGCAGCCGTAGCAGCAGCCCGCCCAAATCGGTCAGTTATTGATTCGTGGGCCCTAAGTCGCCTGCAATTCGACGCCGTGAAGCCGCGCTGCAGTAAGCTGCCCGAGTGCCAAGGCTAGGACAATTGACCTGGTACCGCAACAGTTCCGAGGCATCGCCGACAAGCTTCGTGCCGCAGCGTCGGCAGCGCTCGGGCTTCGGCACGTCGATGAGGCGGAATCGCTCACGGATACGGCTTGGGCGACGACATGATGTATGTCGTCGCAAACATTGCCGCTCGTGTCCAGATCAGTTTTCACCCAAATCGGCTTTCGGGGCGTGAACGGTTGCCTCGACGGCGATCTCGAAAGCCTTTTCTGTATGCCGGCCCGGCATTACGTCGATCCTCTCCAATCAAACCGAACACCAAGTCCGTGGAGCATCGCGAAAGTGTCCTCGTAGGTCACGTCGAACTGCGAGCAAACATCGGGCAGGAGAATCCGGTTCCGCGATTGTGGCCGCGGTTGTTCATTCGTGATGACTGTGACACCATGAACCATCGCGTACGCGACGAGCCATCCGTCCGCCTCGGTTGCAAACTTTGCCTTGGCCGGATCGATGTATTGACCGTTGCGCTGCACCCAGAGCATCACTCGCCCGTAAGCCTCGGCCACAGCCTCCTCGTCGGTATCCCTGAAGAACGTCGGCGGCAGTCGGCCTGCGACCCATTGCACAAGGTCTTCTGTCTTTCGCCCGGCAAGCAGTTCACCTCTCACCCGGTCAATGCTGCAAATGTCTTCTTCGCCGCCGTGGTGGATCAGGCTATCCCAGAACCCCGGGCATATCGCGAAAGCGTAGTACTTGTTCTTGGCCGTGATGAAGACATCCGCGTCCAACACATAGGAGCAGCTTGTGCTCATGGCAGACGCACCCCCAGCCGGTTGGCGTATTCCTGGAAGGCACCTCCGCGCAGCCCCGTCAAGTCATACGCCTCCTTGAAGCTCACGCGACCGCTTTTCGCGGCGAGGATGACCTGCACGGCAAACCATTCGCCCACTCGCGTGTTCTGGTTGCGATAAAAGTCACCGCCCGTCGAACCGGAATGCTGCTTTCGCTCTCTCGCGGTGTATTGCTCGTAAAAGGCGAAGAACGTCTCCCGGCTTACCAGGCGCAAATCCATCGCACGACGACCGGCCACAATCGGGCTGACCTTGAACCGACGAGCAAGAGCCTGGAACGGAGCTTGTTCGCGACGAGCATCCCTCCAGCATGCCTTCAGTTCCCTCGCCGGCACAAGGAACTCCGCCGCCGCCCGATTGCACCACGACTCGATATCCTGGGACGGTCGAGAGGTTAGCCCGACATCTGTCAGAGCGCTTTCTCCCAGCCAGATGTGGGCTAGTTCGTGGGCGAGCGTAAACATCTGTGCCGACTTCGTATCGGCCCCATTGACGAAGATCAGCGGGGCGTATTCATCGCTGAGAGCGAAACCTCGAAACTCCTCTACTTTCAGCTTGCGATGCGTGTTGTTCCCCACCACACCGTTGATAACCGCCATCACGCCCAACTGCTCGATAGCCCGCCGCAGGTCGCCAACCGCCTCAAGCCAAGTCCGAACCCCGGCGGCCCAGTCGTCGCCCAGGCCAACCATCCGCCGCATCTCGCCGCCCACCGCTTCGGGATCATCCGTTGGGCGGGCGCTTCCCGCGAACTCCGACGGTTCCGACTCGCATTCGATCAGTTCCTCGCGGAGCCAGAACTGCCGCCGCTGCATCGCATGGATCGTGTCCAATAAATTGGGGCTTGGGCGGCCGACCTCTTCATTGCGGATCGTTCGCAAGTCGGGGATCGGGATTCGCTCTTCCGGGGGCTCGGGCAGGAAAAAATACCCGAACGGCACGAGGGTCGCCCTGGCGAAGTCCTCCAACTGCCGGAAGGTCGGGCTGCGCTTACCCTGTTCCCACTCCGGTAAACGCGGGCACCTCGCCTCGATGTCCGTCCGCGGAATCCGCGACCGCGCGATCGCCCATCGCAGCAGCGTCGGCTTCACGTTGACGGACGGCGTGGGCATGAGCGATGGCCAGTGAACGTGGTTGCGAAAATGCGGCTTGGAACCAATTCTAGCATCGGCAGAGAATCGCCGCCAGATTACGGCAGTTGGCCGCCGGATTCGACCATTTCGGCCCGCTGGGGCCCCGGACGGACGGCTAATTCGCCCAACATGTTCATTTTGCCAGTTGCTGCCGACGAAATCAAGTCGCTACAATGTTCCGTGAGCACGTGAATGCTCGGTTGCTCCTTTGCCGAGAGTGCCGGTAACCGTTCACACCCCGGGAAGCAATGAGGGGGGCAGGTTGGGCGGCGAGGCGGGCTGTAACCGTTCACAGGGGACTGTCCCGATTTTCGCGGCACAAAGGGCGATCTGCCCAATCGGCCGCCTGCCGAGGCCGCGAAAATGGGACTGTCCCCTTCGCATACAGCGGAGAAAACAGCCCGCGCCGCCGGCCCGTGAACGGTTACGGCGGGCTTGCATTGCGGCGGGGAGGTACTCGAATGTGTTGCGGTTCTGCCGGCGGCAGGTCTCGATCACGGTGAGCATGGTCTCGACGAAGCGGCTGCCGTTGGCACTTTGCATGCCGAAGGAGAGCTTGTCGGCAGGGAGGCCCGACAAATGCGGGAAGAGAACTGGGTCGGTGTCGCACTGGCGTGGCTCCGATGACTTTAGGGGTGGCCATCCCGCCACTTTGGCGCCGTCGGCTGCATTCGCTATAATTGCTGTCATTGCATCAGAGAATCGCAAAACACGCGAGGAGAGCCATCCATGCACCGTATCGCACTTCATCATCACCTCGGCTTCGCATTGGCCGGGGCATTGCTCGGTTGGGCGCTGCTGCCCGGCGCCGCGGCCCAAGTCGAGCCGCCGGCCGAAGTGCTCGAAACGGCGGCGGCCATTGTGGAGTTCAGCGGCGCGCCCGGCGGGCTGGGGACGGTGGTCGGAAGCAGCGACGCCGAGTTGCCGCTGGCAATCGCCCGGCGGGGCGGCTTCACGGTCCAGTGCCTCGCTGCCGATGCCGCCTCGCGAGACCGGCTCCGGCAGGCGATTCGCGCCGCCGGGCTGTACGGCAACGTGTCGGCCGACGTGCTCCCGGCCAACCGCCTGCCCTATGCCGAAAACCTGCTGAATATCGTCGTGGTCGACTCCTACTCGAAGCTGGCTGCCGAGGGACTTTCGCCGGAGGAAGTGTTGCGAGTGCTCGCGCCGTTGGGTGTAGCGTACCTGGGTGAGGCCTCGCCGGCTGGTGAGGACGGCTGGATGGCCCCACTCATCGACCGGCTCCGAGCCGCGGGGGTGGAGGAGGTTGCTGAGGTGGAAACGCCCGGGCGTTGGGTTCGCCTGCGGAAACCCTGGCCCGACGATATCGACGAGTGGTCGCACTACCTGCACGGCCCGGACGGCAATCCGGTGGCCGACGACCGCGTGGTCGGGCCGCCGGCGCACTACCAGTGGATTGCCGGCCCGCGTTGGATGCGGTCGCACGAAAGCGACTCCAGCCTGCGCACGCTGGTCACTTCCGGCGGGCGGCTGTTCGCAATCGTGAATGAAGCGCCGATCAGCCTGGCGGGCGATCACGATCTGCCCGACCAGTGGTTCCTCGTCGCCCGCGATGCCTTCAACGGTGTGCTCCTGTGGAAGGTGCCCATTCGCCGCTGGGGCTGGCGCGAGTGGAAGCCCACATGGTTTACCGCCCGGCCGGGCGACTTCCCCTTGAATATTGAAAAGCGGCTGGTAGCGACCGGCGATCGGGTGTATGTGACGCTGGGATACCATGCCCCGGTTTCGCAGCTCGACGCGCGCACCGGCGAGCTACTGCAAACCTACCCCGGCACGGAGCGCACCGGCGAGATTTTGTATGTCGACGGTGCGCTCGTCCTGTCGGTCCTGACCGACGACGGCCTTCGGGTGGTCGCCGTCGACGCGGCTTCCGGCGAGCGGAAGTGGGTTTCCGCCAACCGTTACGGCGGCAGCACGGTCGATTACATCCGCTGGGCAACCCGGCACGGAGCGTTTCCCAAGGCGGAACTGGACCCTTCGCTCAACACGGCCACCGACGGCCGCGTCGTGGCGTTGATCGACGGGCCGGACATCGTCGCCCTCGATTTCCGCTCCGGCGACGAGCAATGGCGGGCTCCCTTTCCCCAGGCCGAGGCCGACCGCACCGCCGGCGGCATCCAGTCGCGCGGTAACCTGTGGATCGGCACGATGATCGTGCGCGACGGCGTGGTGGTCCACGCCGGCCCCCACAAGTTGGCCGCTCTCGACGCGGGAACCGGCAAGCTGCTCTGGGAGCAGCCGACACGGTACATCGGGCACCTGTGGTACAACTGGAAAGACGTTTTCGTCATCGACGGGCTGGTGTGGACCTGGACCGCCGATTTGGTGGACGGCACGTTCAAGATTGGCGGCGGGCGCACCCAGCGAACCCGGTATCCGCCTTCTGTCAACGGATACGACCTCCGCACGGGCGAACTGAAGAGAGAAGTTCCGCTGGGACTGATCTTCAAGACCCACCACCATCACCGCTGCTACCGGAACAAGGCAACACCGCGATACATCCTCGCCAGCCGCCGCGGCTCCGAGTTCGTGGACCTGGAGGAGGGCAAGCACACGGTTCACAACTGGGTGCGGGGTACCTGCCACGTGGGCATGATGCCGGCCAACGGGCTGCAATACGCCCCACCGCACCCCTGCGTGTGCTACATCGAGGAGAAGCTCGACGGGTTCTACGCCGTGGCGCCGGCGAAGCCCGAACCACACCGGCCGCCGGAAGCCGCGGTGCCCGTCCTCCAGCGCGGTCCCGCTTTCGGCCGGCTATCAGCGACAGAGGCCGGTCCGGACGACTGGCCCACCTTCCGCGCCGATGCGATGCGAACCGGCTCATCCATCGCCCCCATGCCCGACGATACCGCGGTGTTGTGGCAAACACCGCTCGGGCGGCGATTGTCGCCGCCGATTGCCGTGGACGGCCGGGTGTTCCTTTCGTTAATCGACGAGCATCACGTGGTTTGCCTCGACGCCCGTAACGGTTCGAAGCAGTGGGAGTTCGCCGCCGGGGCGCGCGTCGATTCGCCACCCACCTGGTACCGCGGCACGGTCATCTTCGGCTCGGCCGACGGCTGGGTGTACTGCCTCCGGGCCGAGGACGGCGCACTGGCGTGGCGATTCCGCGCGGCGCCCGAGCAGCGGCAAATCGCCGTCGACGATCAACTCGAATCGGCCTGGCCGGTTCACGGCAGCGTGCTGGTGCAGAACGGCACGACGTACTTCGCAGCCGGTCGAACGTCGCAGCTCGACGGTGGCATGGTGCTGTACGGTTTGGACGCCGCCACGGGCGAGCTGCGCCACCGCACGACGCTGGAAGGCCCGCACTACACGGTCGATAACATCGACGAAGCGAACTTCCGCCTGCCCATGGGCGCCCTCCCCGACGTCCTCATGGGCGACGGAACGAAAATCTACATGCGCAATCGCACCTTCGACGCCGAACTGAACTCGGCTGCCGGCACCCCGGCGCTGCGGACGGTGAGCGGGTTTCTCGACGACAGCTACTTCAAGCGCGCCCCTTGGCGATTCGGCGATGGTCAAAGCTACGGCCGGCTGCTTGTGCACGACGACCGCCGGGTGTTCGTGGTCCGCATGTTCGACAGCCTCGAAGGGTTGAATCCCAGGGTGTATTTCACGCCGGGCGAGCAGGGATACCTGCTGTTCGCCCGCGGCATCGGCCCGGGCGCCGACCGGGCGGTCCGGCGCGGCGAGGCCGAGGGCGCGTGGTCGCAGCGCATTCCGGTGCGTGTGCGGGCGATGGCGCTGACGGCCGACCGGCTGCTGGTCGCCGGCCCGCCCGACGTGGTCGACCCGAAGGATCCGCTCGGCGCGTTCCAGGGCCGCAAGGGCGGGCTGCTGTACGTGATCGACGCGGCATCCGGCGAGCGGCTGGCCGAGCATACCCTGCCCTCGCCGCCGGTGTTCAACGGCGCCGCCGTCGCCGGCGGCCGGCTGTTCCTTGCCGGGGAGGACGGCAGCCTGGCCTGCTTCGCCGTAACCGTTCACAAGGGACTGTCCCGATTTTCGCGGCATGAAGGGCGATCTGCCCAATCGGCCGCCTGCCGAGGCCGCGAAAATGGGACTGTCCCCTTCGCATACAGCGGAGAAAACAGCCCGCGCCGCCGACCCGTGATTGGTTACGCTTCGCCCAACCGCCCATGAAGTAAACGACTCGCTCCGGCCGTTTCTTCCGCCGTCCATTCGAGGAGTACAAACTATGGAACAGAATGC
>CAYPWB010000056.1:0-21149 GCA_964414315.1 uncultured Planctomycetaceae bacterium
GTACATAGCTCTCGGATCTCCTCCGTCGGTTCCCGGCGCGCGGGGGCCTTGAGGGGCTTGTTTGCTTCGGAACCGCCGCGATGGAAATTGGCGACAATTCTGGTGCGGAATTAACTCACAGCCCTCGCTCGCCCGTGTGTTTGCCGCTTTAGTGTACGCCAATCGTTTGCTGCCGTACAGGCGAGATGTTGTCGTCCCCGGTCCCGTGGCCGATGCACTTGCTAGCCGTTTAGGCACGTTATGCCCGCATGTAAGGCAATACCAACTTTCGTGCCAAATGGACAAAATCGCCAGCCGATGACCTAAGCCCCTATTGCGTAGGTGTTTACGAAATAATCGCGACCAAGTTCACCGCGCCGGTGGCATCGCCTTTGCGATCAATTTGGGCGAATCGTGTACGCCGGCCGACCGTGCCAAGCTGTTCCGGCTCATGCGTCCCGGGTACTGGACCATTTTTTCCAACGCGACTGTGGAGAAGGAGGAGACGAACATGACTCCCAAAGAAGTTCTGGGACTGTGCCGGGAGAAAGACGTGAAGGCCGTGGATATGCGGTTCATGGACTTCCCCGGCTTGTGGCAACACTTCACCATTCCGGTGGGCAAGCTCGAGGAAGACATATTCGAGGAGGGCCTCGGGTTCGACGGGTCGAGCATTCGCGGGTGGCAGGCGATCAACGAGAGCGACATGCTGGTCGTGCCGCAGCCGGAAACGGCCATGATCGACCCGTTCGCCGAGTTGACCACCCTGTCGATGATCTGCAACATCCAGGACCCCATCACCCGCGAGGACTACTCGCGCGACCCGCGCAACGTTGCCCGAAAGGCCGTCAACTACATGAAGAGCACGGGCCTGGGCGACACGTGCTTCATCGGCCCCGAAGCCGAGTTCTTCATTTTCGACGACATTCGTTTCGAGCAGACGCCCAACGCCGGGTTCTACTACATCGACTCGGTCGAGGGGCAGTGGAACCGCGGGCGCGACGAGGGGCCGAATCTCGGCTCGAAGCTTCGGTACAAGGAAGGTTACTTCCCCGTGCCGCCGGCCGACCAGTTGATGGACATCCGCAACGAGATGATGAATTACCTGATCGAGTCGGGCATCGACGTCGAAGCGCAGCACCACGAGGTGGGCACCGCCGGCCAGTCGGAAATCGACATGCAGTTCGACAACCTCGTCGACATGGCCGACAAGATGATGATGTACAAGTACATCATTAAGAACGTGGCCCGCAAGCACAACAAGCTGGTCACCTTCATGCCCAAGCCGATCTTCAGCGACAACGGTTCGGGCATGCACACCCACATTTCGCTCTGGAAGGGCGACCAGCCGCTCTTCGCGGGCAACGGCTATGCGGGGCTGAGCGATATGGCCCTGTATGCCATCGGCGGCCTGCTGAAGCACGCACCGGCCATTTGCGCCTTCGCAAACCCGACCACGAACAGCTACAAGCGTCTTGTGCCGGGCTTCGAGGCGCCGGTGAACCTGGCCTACTCGCAGCGGAACCGTTCCGCCGCGGTGCGCATTCCCATGTACAGTTCCAGCCCGAAGGCCAAGCGGGTCGAGTTCCGCTGCCCCGACCCGAGCTGCAACCCGTACCTCGCCTTCGCGGCCGTGCTCATGGCCTCGCTGGACGGCATTCAGAACAAGATCGATCCGGGCGAGCCGCTGGACAAGGACATTTACGACCTGACGCCCGAGGAGCTACAGGACGTACCCACCACGCCCGGCACGCTGGAAGAGGCGTTGAAGGCGCTGCGCGACGACCACGAGTTCCTGCTGCGGGGCGACGTGTTCACGCCCGACGTGATCGACACGTGGATCTGGTACAAGACCGAGAACGAGGTGAACCAGCTCAAGCTGCGTCCGCACCCGTACGAGTTCTGCATGTACGCCGACATCTGACGCCGGCACGTTACCGATCTTGGCACGGTCCTGTGCCCGGGCGAGGGTCTTCGCGGATGCTTCGCCCGGGCCAGGCCGGCATGAGGCACGGTCGTTACCGTTCGCAGGGGCTGTGCCCTTTGCCTGCAGCGGAAAGAGCCGATCGCGCGGCACATCCGTGAACGGTTGCGAAAGCCTCACGCAAAGGCGCAAAGACGGAAAGGATACGGAATGCGCTCTTGCCAGTCTGCTCGCGGCCGTGCGCGTCTTGCCGCGTCACTATTCGGAGCATTCGATTCTCGTTCTCCCATCTCTTTGCGCCTTCGCGTCTTTGCGTGAGGCCTTTCTACATCGAGAGTCCCGGCCCGTCATGCCGGCGGGAGCCGGCGGGGCACTGAACGGCCCCCATCTTCCCTTTCCAAGCGAGTCTGCCGTATACTTCAGCAACGCGATTGGCGACACGAAACGGCGCACCTCCCATGGACGAACCCACTCACCCGCCGCCCCATTTTCCTGTTGTGGCCGCGGCGTTCGAGGGCGGACTGGTGGTGGTGGCGTTGGCGGCCGGCTGGGCGCTGGGCCAGCCGCCGCTGGAAACGCTCGGCTGGACGTGGTCGGCCGCGGCGTGGGGGTGCGCGGCGGCTGCCGGGCCGTTGGCCCTGCTGTGGTTGTGCCTGCGATGGAAGTGGCGCCCCATCGAGCGGCTCGTCGAGCTGGTCGACCGGCTCGTGCTGCCGCTGTTCCAGTCGTGCGGAGCGGCCGAAATCGCCATCATCGCCTTTCTGGCCGGGCTGGGCGAGGAGATGCTCTTTCGCGGGGTCGTCCAGGCCGCCGTTGCCGACTGGACCGGCGGCAACGCCGGTGTTTGGGTCGGGCTGCTCGCCGCCGCCATTCTGTTCGGACTCGCCCACCTGATTACGCCCGCCTACGGCATCTTCGCCGCGCTCATCGGGCTGTACTTCGGCGCGCTGTGGCTTTGGACGGGCAACCTGTTGGCCCCGGTTGTCGCCCACGCCGTGTACGACTTCTTCGCACTGCTCTACCTGCGCCGCCGTGACAACCGGGAACCGCCCAATAAGGCCGGACGGCCGCACTCGTAAGTTACCCATTTTTTCTGGCCTTCCGATTTTGCCTGCGACGATGTATTCTGCACGCACCTTGCGTTTTCCGAAAAGCGCAGCCCTGGAAGGAGCCGCCCGATGCTTGTGCTATCCCGACATTCCAACGAGAGCATCGTGGTAGGCGACGACGTGGTCATCACGATTGTCGAAGTCCGGGGCGACAAGGTGCGATTGGGCATTCAGGCGCCGAGCAACGTACCCGTGCATCGTCGCGAGGTGTACGAGGCCATCTGCGCCGAGCAGCAGGCGAAGTGCGCGTGAGAACGCGAAGCACACGTTTGTCGAGCTGCGGCGCCGATTTCCACGGCGGCGTTCGACCGTCCCGGCCGGTTCAGACCGCGCCGGCCACGCCGGAGCGGGGAGATTGAAGTCCGCCCGGCGGTGTCGCAACACCGGAGATGCCCCCTTTTCGGCTTTTTTTCGGCATTCCGACCGAAAAACGGCGAAGTGGCCTTGACCCGAATCCGGGGCGTCGATATTTAACCCGCTCTCTTCTGCCACAGTCCTTGTCCTTGAGAAGAGAGCCTTGCTGCGGCGAGGGTTTCCCGGATCGGCGTTAGGACGGTCCGAGGAGGGTTTGCACGCTCGGGAACGTTTTTGAAACCGGAGGCGGCGCGGCGACAGGGAAGTCCCGCGGCCAGGTCCTGTCCGTGACTACGCACGGAACCCAGAAATAAGGAGTCGAGGGATCGTGTTGAAAACCACTACAAGCATTCTGACGAGTGGGATTGCGTTGGCGATGGCCATGTGGGTCGGCAGCAGTGCGGCTGCGCTGCCTCTGGTCTACGGGCCGATGGCCATGGGTCCTGCGAACTCGGGTCCCGCAAACGCCGCCGAGCATTGCAGCCAGTTGCTGCATCGGGCGCGGCAAGCGATGGCCGAGAACGACCTCGAAGCGGCCGAGACGCTTCTGGTGCAAGCCGAGAAGCTCGACGTCCGGCCGAATCCGCTGGACCTGCTTTCCGACACGCCGGCGCGGGTACGCCGCGACTTGGAGCGGAAGCGGGAGGCGGCATCGAACCCGACGCTGCCAAGCCAACGGTTCTCGCCAATGCATTTGCTGACGGGCAACACGGAGCGGTCGACGCCGGCCGACCCGTTCACCGCCCGCAAGCCGGGCGAGGTCCCGGAGCAATTGAGCGATTCGAAGGGCCGGGCGCGTTCGTACCTCGATCGCGGCCGCGCCGAGTTGGCAAAGAACAACCTGCCCGCAGCAACCCACTGGTACCACCAGGCGGCGAAACTGAACGCGACGTTTTCTCCCCAAGAGGATTCGCCCGCGAAACTGGCCGCGGCGATTCGCGAGCAAGGGGGCACGATTGCCCCGCCGCCAACCGACGCCGGGCGCACCGCGCAGGCAGCGCCGCCGCAGCAGGAGCCCGCATCGCCCGTCCGGTCGCTTCCGAAACCGCCGCCGCGGGTCGATTCCGCTTCGGCCGAGGGACTCATGGCCTTGGGCGGACCGCCCCGCGACGATCAGGTGCGGCTTCCCGGCGCGCTCGACGGAATGCGTCCTGCAACCGCCGACGGCGACGCCGACACCCGCGCGCAGAGCAACAATTTGTTGGTACAAGCGCGGTTGGCGCTGGCCGTAGGCGACGTGCGCCGCGCGATGCAGTTCACCGATCAGGCCAACCAACTCGGCCTCGAATACCGCACGAACGAGGATTCGCCGGCCCGGGTTCGGGCCTTGGTCGACAAGGTACAGCACATTACCGAGCAGCCGGCCGACCAGCGCCGGTCGGAAGCCTATCGCCGCCAGTATGCTCGCGTGCTCATGGAACAGGCGGAAGCCCTGCTGCAGCACGGGCAGTTGGACGAGGCGGAACGGCTCGTGTTTCGGGCTTCGGACCAGAACGTGCCGTACGCCCCGACGGAAATGACACCCGACGACCTCAAGCGGCGCATTGCCGACTACCGGCGCGGCGGCCGTCGCCCCGATCCTCGGCGCCAACCCGACAGCCCCGGATACGCCAGCGCCTCGGCTGAGCCCGCTCGCGGAACGTACGATCAGGTGGTAGCGCAAACACGCGAAGCCCGTGAAGCCCTTCGCGCCGGCGACCTCGACCGGGCCGAGCAAATCGCCCGGGAAGCCCAGCGACTGGGTGTGCCCGACCGCGCATTCGCTCCGAACGAAGACCGGCCGGGTCTGGTGCTGCTCGACGTGTACGAGGCGAAGCAGCGCGACGGTTCGGTGGTGCAGGCGGGCGTCGACCTGGTCATTCCGGCCATGGGCGAGCAACCGGACCGCCGGCATGCCGACCGCGCGTACTTCGATCCGTCGCGCGACATCACCCACAACGTGCCGGCCTCGAACCAGAATCCGATGTCTTCCGGACGGCCGCGCGAGTTCCCCGGAGGACAAACGCCCACGCCTGCCGCCAGGCCGCAGGACGTCGACGCAACGCCGATTCCCCGAAGCGGACCCGGCGAACAGTTGATTGAACAAGGCGAGGCGGCGCTTCGGGCGCACGAACCGGGGCGGGCACTGGAACTGTTCCGCCAGGCGTATACCTACCGGAACCAGCTCGACCCGATGACCGTCCAACGGCTCCAGGAACGCCTGGAGCTGCTCTCAAACGCCGGGCCCACGGCGCGGCCGCCCGCGACCATGCCCGACGACGACGTCGCCGCCCGGCAGCGGGTGCTCGCCCATCAAATTCTCACCGACCTGGCGCACCAGGAAACTTCGGCGGAGGCCATGAAGGAGAAGAATCCCGACGGCGCTCTGGCGATGCTGCAGGAAGCCCGGGCGAACGTCGAACAGTCGGCGCTGGAAACGAACACGAAGCAGCGGCTGATGGCCCGGGTCGACCGGCGCATGGCGGAAATCCGCCGGTACATGGACGAGCATCAGCCGTTGATCGACATGGAGCAAAAGAACGAGCGCATCCGGGACGATATGGACCGCGAGCAGCACATTCGGCTCGAGGTTCAGGACAAAGTCGCCCTGATGGTCGACGAGTTCAACAAGCTGCGCGACGAGGAGCGCTACGCCGAAGCCGAGGTGGTGGCCAAGCGTGCCGCCGAGTTGGACCCCCACAACCCGGTGGTCCAACAGATGCTCGAGTTCTCGAAGTTCGTGCGCCGCCACGCCAGCAACATGGCTCTGCGAGCGAACAAGGAAGAGGGCTTCTGGAGCCAACTGGACTCGGTGGACGCGTCCAGCGTCGGATTCGACGACCGCGAGCCGATTCGATTCCCGGAAAACTGGGGCGACATCAGCCGGAGCCGGGAGCGGTTCGCCGGCGATCGCCGTCCACACCGCAGCGAACGGGAGCTGGAAATCGAGCAGAAACTGCGCACGCCGGTCATGCTCAACTTCCGCGATGCCCCGCTGAGCACCGTGCTGGAGCACCTGGCCAACCTGGCCCAGGTGAACCTGCACCTCGATCCGCAGGGGATGGCCGAGGAAGCCGTGTCGAGCGACACGCCGGTCACCATTCAGTTGAGCCAGGAGATTTCGCTCCGCAGCGCGCTGAATCTCATCCTGCAACCCTTGCACCTCAGCTACGTCATCAAAGACGAGGTGCTGAAAATCACCAGCGAGCAGATGCGTGACGGCGAGGTCTTCACCGCCACGTACGACGTGGCCGACCTGGTCATCCCGATTCCCAACTTCGTACCCGGCAAGATGGGCATGCGTTCCGCCCTGCACGACGCCTACGGCGACCTGGGCTACGGCGGCATGGGCAGCCCGTGGGGCGGCAACTCCGGCGCCCTGGCCGTCATGGCCAGCAACGACGGACGCGCCAACGCCGGCGCCATCAACCCGGCCGTTCTCGCCCAACTGGGTAATTCGCCCGCCGGTGGCGGGGGCGGCGGCCTTACCGGGGTCGGCAATCCGATGGGCGGCGGTTTCGGCCCCGGCGGACTCGGCGGCGGCGCCCAGGCCGACTTCGACAGCCTCATCGACCTGGTTACCTCGACCGTGAAGCCGCAAACGTGGGACGAGGTGGGCGGCCCGGGCTCCATCGCCCCGTTCGAAACCAACCTGAGCATCGTCGTGAGCCAAACGCAGGACGTCCACGAGGAAATCGTCGACCTGCTCGAACAGCTCCGCCGGCTTCAGGACCTGCAAGTGACCATCGAGGTCCGATTCATTACGCTCAACGACAACTTCTTCGAGCGCATCGGGGTCGACTTCGATTTCAACATCGACAGCAAGCTCGACGCACCCGAGCCGCCCGACGATCCCGACGAACCGTTCGATCCGCTCGAAGGCATCGATAAGAGCGTCGTCGTGGGCATGCAGGCGCCCGGTGTGTTCTCGGCCGACTTGGACATTCCGTTCCAGTCGAACAGCTTCGGGCTGGCTGTGCCGCAATTCGGCGGCTTCGACGCCGCGGCGGGGGCCCAAATGGGCTTCGCCATCCTCAGCGACATCGAGGCGTTCTTCTTCATCAACGCGGCCCAGGGCGACCGCCGGAGCAACGTGCTCCAGGCGCCCAAGGTCACCCTGTTCAACGGGCAGCAGGCATTCGTTTCCGACACCTCGCAAAGTCCGTTCGTTATCAGCGTCATTCCCGTGGTGGGCGACTTCGCCGCCGCCCAGCAGCCGGTCATCGTCGTGCTGTCGGAGGGGACGTTCATGACCGTGCAGGCCGTGGTGTCGAAGGACCGCCGCTTCGTGCGACTGACCGTCGTGCCGTTCTTCAGCCAGATCAGCGACGACGTGCGGACCTTCCAGTTCGAAGGAACCGAAACGACCAACGTCGATCGATCCGGCACCGGCTGGGTCAACCCGGAAGACCCCGACGATTGGCGCCGCACCGAGGACGAGGAGCAGGCAACCCGAACCCGGAGCGGCACGACGGTGCAGCTTCCGACGTTCTCCTTCGTTACGGTCACCACCACGGTGAGCGTACCCGACGGCGGGACGGTGCTGTTGGGCGGCATCAAGCGGCTCAGCGAAGGTCGGAACGAGTTCGGCGTGCCGATGCTGAACAAACTGCCCTACGTCAGCCGGCTGTTCAAGAACGTCGGCATTGGGCGGGAAACGCAAAGCCTGATGATGATGGTCACCCCCCGGATCATCATCCAGGAAGAGGAAGAAGAACGGCTGGGTATCATGCCGTAAGGAGTCCTTTTCGAGTTCCCCTTTTCACTCCATCCGCCTAACGTAGCGACCTCCCTCCCTGGGCCGTCGCCGGCTTGCCCCCCGAGTCGACGACGGCCTCTTCTCGTTCTTGACGAAAACGGGACAGGTCCGATTTGTGCGAAGCACCCTCTCGGGCCGTTCCGGCAAATCGGACCCGTCCCGGTTTCGCGGCCCGTATTCATTCACGAGTCGGCGCGCGGGCTGTTTTCTCCGCGGCATGCGAGGGGGACAGTCCCATTTTCGCGGCCTGCGGCAGGCGGGTGCTGGGGCAAATCGTCCTTTGTGCCGCGAAAATCGGGACAGTCCCCTGTGGACGGTTACCGCGGCCCCGTTGTCTCGCTTGGCTACGCGTCGAAGCCGAAGTAGCTCTTGGCGTTGTGGTAGCAGATGTCGCGGACCATGGGCGCGACCAGAGCCATGTCGTCCGGAATCAGCCCCTGCTCCATCTCGGTGCCCAGCAGGTTGCATAGTATCCGCCGGAAGTACTCGTGCCGGGTGTAGGAGAGGAAGGAGCGGCTGTCGGTAAGCATGCCGACGAAGCGGCTCAGCAGCCCCATGTTCGACAGCGCGTTCATCTGTGCTTCCATGCCCTGCTTTTGGTCCAGGAACCACCAGCCGCTGCCCAATTGCATCTTTCCGGGCACGGAGCCGTCCTGGAAATTGCCCAGCAGGGAGGCCAGCAGTTCGTTGTCCCGCGGGTTGAGGTTGTAGAGGATGGTTTTGGCCAGTTTCTCTTCCTGCTCCAGCCGGTCGAGGAATTCGCTCATGGGACGCGCGACCTCGAAGTCGCCCATCGAGTCGTAGCCGGCGTCGGGGCCGAGCTTCTCGAACATTCGCGTATTGTTGTTCCGCATGGCGCCGAGGTGGAACTGTTGCGTCCACCCCTTCTCGTGGTCCATCACGGCGAGCTCGTACAGCATGGCGGAATGGAACTTGCGAACTTCCTTTTCACGCAATTCGTTTCCGCGGCGCACGCGGCGGAACACCGTGCTGATTTCCGACGGCGTGTAGGGGTCGGCCACAACCGTTTCAACGCCGTGATCGGACAGCCGGCAGCCCATGGCGTGGAAGAAGTCGTGCCGCTGCCGCAGCGCCTGCAAATAGGCTTCGTAATCGTCCTTCACGTCCACATGGCTTACTTCCGACAGCTTGTCGACCCAGGCGTTGAACGTGTCGGCTTCGTCCACGGCCATGCCGCGGTCGGGCCGGAACGTGGGAAGCACCCTGATGGGGAACGAAGCGTCGGCCGCGATCAGCGCGTGCTGGTCCAGGCTGTCGACCGGATCGTCGGTCGTGCAGACCAGTTCGACGTTCATCTGCCGCATGATGCCGCGGCAGGAGAAGTCGGGGTCGGCCAGCTTCGTGTTGCACTCCTCCCAAATGCCCTTCGCCGTTTCCGGCGAGAGCAAGCGGTCGGCGATGCCCAGCGGACGTTTCAGTTCCAGGTGCGTCCAGTGGTACAGCGGATTGCGCAGCGTTTGGGGAACCGTCCATGCCCAGCGGTCGAACTTCTCCCAGGCCGAGGCGTCGCCGGTAATGCACCGTTCCGGCACGCCGGCCGCCCGCATCGCACGCCACTTGTAATGATCGCCTTCGAGCCAAATCTCGGCGAGGTTTTCGAACCGGTGGTCGGAGGCGATCTGGTCGGGAGGGAGGTGGCAGTGATAGTCGATGATGGGCAAGTCGCGCGCGTGTTCGTGGTACAGTGCAACCGCCCGGTCGCTTTGCAGCAAGAAGTTGTCCGCCATGAACAGATTGGTCACAGTCACGATCCTCCCTTGGGGTTGACTTCCTGTTTGCGGCGATCCGGCGAGCGGGGCCGTGCAGCCCCTGTTTCTGTACTACGAATACTCAAGGTCGTGAACTTTTCCACAAAGCTCCGACCCTGCCTTCGAGCGGAAGCTCGCATTGGTTGGCGGCCCTGCCGCCCTGCGAAACATGACGCAATTGCTCGCCTCTCCGACAAGCGCCCTTCGCCGGTGAGTTTTCGCGTGCCGGCCGCGCCGGCACACTCCGGCATGGAACTCGCAGCAGAAACAGGGGCCTCACGGCACCCGCTCGCCTTTCGGATTGCAACGTTTGGGTTTAGCAAAAACCCCGCCGTTCGCAAGGGGTGCGAAACGGCGGGGCCGGAACAGAGAAGAGGCCGTGCCTTGCGCCGGGGCCGTTCCCCGAAAGGAACCTTTCGCCCTGCGGTGCCAACAGATAAACCACAATGATGCCGGCTGCGAATCTCCGCAGGCCGCCTGTCCGACGCGGCACACGCGCTCTCACCTCTCCTCGATGATAGCAACTTTCGCGAGAATGTCCAGCCACCCCGGAAGGCCAACTTGTCAAAAATCCGGTCGGCGGCGGCCGATTCCGGTCGGCGCCTGTCAAACGGGGTAGGCTCCGCAAAGATTTCTGGTCGCGGGGGGTTTGGCGCATCTTCCTGTCGTGCCTCATGTTGCGCCTGGGAAACCTCCGATGACGCCAGGGTGACCGACAACGCGGCTGCCGTCGCGTTCTCCTCACGGCACAGCATTTTCGGGGGGACTGAATATTGCTTTTCAGGGGGTTCTTCTGCGCGCGTCTTTGGCACTGGGTGGGCGGGGCGGCAATGGTCGCCACGTTTGCCTGGCCGCAACCCGCCGCGGCCACGGCTTCCGGGACGCATTTCCGTCGCCCCCGGCCGTACACCAATCGACCGGCGGCGGAGGGCGTGGTCCGCTTGCCGCCGATCAGCCCGTCGGGCACTCCGCCGGCTCAACGCGCCTTCGCTTCGGAAAGCTTCCGTTTGGCCGACGCCCTCCGGACCGATCCGTTCGATGCCGGGGTCGAGCCGGGCTCGCACTTGGGCCGCCGGCTTCGGGAGACGGGCTGGAACATTTGCCGCGATTACAGCCACTACTACTCGGGCCGCACCCTGCGCGACCTTGGCCTGGGCATTGCCTTGGCGGCTCCGCTGGCCAATACGTCGATGGACCACGACTTCCGCGATTGGTGGCAGGACGACGTCCGCAGTTCGGGCACCGACCGCGCGGCCGAGTTCTGGAAGGTGTTCGGCGAGGGGGGCATCTTCATTCCCGCCATGGCCTGCCTGAGCCTGGCCGGGCATGCGCTCGAGGACCGGCCCGTGTTCAACCTGGCCGGCGACTTCGGCGACCGGGCCACCCGCGCGTACCTCGTCGGCGCGCCGCCGGTGCTGCTGATGCAGGTGCTGCTGGGAGCCTCGCGCCCGGGCGAGACCCGGCACGATTCCCAATGGAGGCCGTTTGCCGACTCGAACGCCGTCAGCGGCCACGCCTTCCTCGGCGCGGTGCCCTTCATCACGGCCGCTCAGATGACCGACAACCGCATGGCTCAGGCCGCACTGTACCTCGGATCGGCCTGCACCGGTTGGTCGCGCATCAACGACGACGCCCACTATCTTTCGCAGGCGGTTCTCGGTTGGTATATGGCCTACCTGGCCTGCCGCTCCGTCGATGCAACCGAACTCGACCTGGAACCGGTGTCGCTCATTCCGATTGCCGGGCCCGAATGGAGCGGCCTCGGCCTGGTATGGCGCCGGTAGGCCGTACGAATCCTCACAAAATCAACGGCAAGCCGGCAAGCGAGCGACCGGGGACAGCATGACTTCGCAGGAAAACCACCACGACGCCGCTATGCGCTTCCTGCTCGGGCGAATCGACTACGAACGCACCGCGACGATGCCCTACAGGGCGCGCGACTTCAAACTCGATCGGATGCGGAACCTGCTCGCACGGCTGGATAACCCCCAGGACCGTTTGCCCATCCTGCACATTGCCGGCACCAAGGGCAAAGGGTCGACCGCCGCCATGATGGCCGCCATCCTGAAGGCCGCCCGATATCGGACCGGCATGTTCAGCTCACCGCATTTCGAGCGGGTCGAGGAGCGGCTGGCGATCAACGGAAAGCCGTGTTCGGCCGCCGAGTTGGTCGAACTTGTGGCTGAGGTCCGACCTGTTGTGGAGGCGATGGACCACGAGGCGGCCGCCGCCGGCGGTATGGGGCCCACGTACTTCGAAATCATCACGGCCCTCGCGCTGGTGCATTTCGTGCGGCGGCGGGTCGACGCCGCGGTGCTCGAAGTGGGGCTGGGCGGCCGGCTCGATTCGACCAACGTGTGTATCCCCCGCGTGTGCGTCATTACCAGCATCAGCCTCGACCACACCGAACAGCTTGGCGATACGCTCGAAGCCATCGCCCGGGAGAAGGCCGGCATCGTCAAGCCGGGCGTGCCGGTCGTCAGCGGCGTGCTGGCGCCCGGCCCACGAAGCGTGATCGCGGAGGTATGCCGGGAGCAGGTGGCCCCATTGCTGGAGCTGGGCGTCGACTTCACGTTCGACTACCGCCCGGCTGAACACCTGGAGCAGTCCGACGCGCCGGCCCGACTCGATTTCCGGTGGCAGCGCCCGCCGGCCGGCTTCGTGCCGGCCGAGTATGTCGATCTGGCGCTCCCTTTGGCCGGACGGCACCAGGCGGCGAACGCCGCACTGGCGCTGGCGGCACTCGCGCCACTGCAACAGTTCGACAGGGGAATCGACGACCGGGCGGTCCGCCGGGGACTGGCCGACTTGCATTGGCCGGGCCGGGTGGAGGTGCTCGGCCGTCGGCCGGCCGTGGTCGTCGACGTTGCCCATAACGTGGCGTCGATCGAGGCCTTGCTGGAAACGCTCGAGGAGAGCTTCCATGCGCGACGGCGGCACCTCGTTTTCGCCGCTTCGAACGACAAGGACATTCGCGGGATGCTGCAAGCCTTGCTGCCGCGATTCGACACCGTGGCCCTCACCCGTTACACCAGCAACCCGCGCAGCGCCGCGCCCGAAGAACTTGCCCGGCTTGCGCACGAGCTCTCCGGCCAACGACCTCCGGCCTTCACCGAACCGGCGGCCGCCTGGCATGCCGCCAAGGCCCAGGCCGAGCCGGACGATCTGATTTGCGTGACCGGCTCCTTCTTCATCGCCGCCGAAGTGCGGCGCCTCTTTACGGCCAAATAGCCGCGGTGGAAAACGGGACCGGTCCGATTGGTGCGCAGCACCCGTAGTGCTTTGTGACAGCTAAGAATTTGGGTGCCCCTGGCATACTGCCAGTGCCATCGTTCACGTAGCACCAGTGTGGCACCGGCAATGGCACGGGCGGAACGCCAGTGGCACACGGCCGAAAACCAAACGGTCACAAAGCAGGAGGACCGTTCCGGCAATATGCAAAACGTACTTGTCTCGTGCCTCTCCGGCCCCATTCTCCTTCCCTCCCACCGCGATGCGGGGGGTTGGCCGGCCTCCGACGGCGTCTACAATGGAAAAAGGAAAGGTGAAACCATGCTCCGTTTTCGAACCTCGACTTCGCCCTCGCGCTACTATACCCAAGGCCTGGTTGTCGCGCTCGCGGCGCTTCTGGTCGTCATTGGGGCCATGCTTGTGTTCTTGTGGTGGGCCGAGCGAGTGACCGACGAGCCGCCCGAGCCGCCCGAAGACCGGCCGCCGGCGGAAGAGGCGGAGGAGGCCGAAGGGCCGGACGAACGCCCGATGGTTCAAGCGGCCTATCGCGGCGAGCCGCAGCGGTATATCGACCAGCGTCGCCGCATGATCGAACGCGACCTGCTCGGCCGCGATATCGACAACCACCGCGTGTTGGCGGCCATGGGACGCGTCGCCCGGCAGCGGTTCGTGCCCGAGGACCTGGAAACGACCGCCTATGCCGATCATCCGCTGCCGATCGGCCACGATCAGACCATTTCGCAACCGTACATCGTCGCCCTAATGACCCAGTTGGCGGAACCGCGGCCGACGGACCGGGCACTCGACGTGGGCACCGGCTCTGGCTACCAGGCGGCGGTGCTGGCCGAGTTGTGCAAGGAAGTGTACGGCATCGAAATCTTGGAACCGCTGGCCGAGTGGAGCGCGGACCGGCTGGCCGAGTTGGACTACGACAACGTAACGGTGCGCCACGGCGACGGATTCCGCGGCTGGCCCGAAAAGGCGCCGTTCGATGTGATCATCGTCGCCGCCGCGCCGCCCGACGTTCCCGAACCGCTTATCGACCAGCTTGCCCCCGGCGGGCGGCTCGTCATTCCCGTGGGGCGTCACTTCCAGCAACTCCTGCGTTTGCGAAAACGGCCCGACGGAACCGTCGAACGCGACGAACTGCTCCCCGTCCGCTTCGTACCCATGACCGGCGAGGCGCAAAAGCGGTAGCAGGTCGGAAGGCACGAAAGGCGGGGAGGGCGAAGGCGCTATCATCGGCACTACTGCACGGGCGGCTACGGCCGGCAGGGACCGGTTCATTCAAGGCACCGCCGATGCCCGTGCAGTTCTGAGCATCGAAGTATTGTGCCCTTCCCACGACACCGAGAGAAGCAAAACGTTCTTCCTTCCCGTGCCGGTTCGCGGAGGCCGTACCATGGCATCCGTATATCACCTGTTCCCACGCTGATGAAGTCGATGTCTAAAACCCGACCTTGGGCTTCGGAGCCGGAGCTTCGCTGTTACGCAGAGCGCGACCAGCCTTCACCGCCACGACAATACAAACGACACCCAGGACAGCCAAGGAACTCAGGAGCACGAGCAAAGGTGTCGATAGGGGCTCGCGTTCAGGAAGCGGGTAGATAATTCCCAGGCGTAGCAGGTCATCCCGAGTCCAATCGCCAAGCGTCCCAAAGTCCATGTCGCGGCGAATCTTGAAATAGCGTCTGTCTGCAAACACTACGATCGGGTCGGAGGGGAGCGTGCTAAAGGGGGCATTGCTGGCCTCGTGCTTCGAATGCGGATCAGCAGGAGGGAGCGGCAAGTCTCTGGGCTCCAGCCATTGCACCAATCCCGCAGGGATGAATACCAACGCGATGGTATCCTCGGGGCGTTTTCGCAGGTACTTGACTCCCTTGCTCTCTCGCAAGAGGCCGTGTGGTCCTAGGAATGCAACGATGCGGGTCCATTCATGGGGCTCGGCGTGGTCGCCTGGGGACCGGAACAGGGCTGGCGATCTGTCATTAAGCAGGGAATTGTTTGGGCCGTTCCACGGCTCATCAAAGCGGTATGCTCGCTCCAACTGGCGTTCGTCGATCAAGGGTAAGAGCAGTGCTCGCCAGCTATGTATCGGCTTTCCATCATTGTCGGCAATGTACGCAGGCGGATAGTACCCATGTGTGAGCCAATAGTCCTCGATGACCCAAGTGGTTCGCGCGAGTTTGCCGGCGCTGGCCACCTCACGAACCGCGTGCCGGACAGTTTGCGCACGCCGATAAATGACCGTGCCAACCAACGTCGTGCTGACCAAAGCGCCCATACTGGCGCCAACGAACACTAGCCTACTGGTAGAATGGTGCATCATTATGGCCTGCCTCCGAATCGGCTCGTCCCGGATAGTAGATGTCGTCGTCATACCAGACGCCGGTAAATCCAACCATTCGCTCAAGCGTTCGCAGGAAGCGTTCGTGGGCCTCTTCGTTTGCAACACTTCCGTCCAAACGCAATCCTCCCCCCTTCAGGTCAGTATAGGAGATTGTGACATTCCCATATTCAGGCATGGTAGCGACATGTTGGCGGAAGTCGCTCAATGCGCGATTGAACATGGCTCGCCGGTCCATTCCGGTATCGAACCATGCGGTGATCAAGAGTAGCGTCCCCGTTACAGAAAACAGGGTCAACACGCCGAGATAGACATACTCCCGGTCTCGAACATCGTCCTGCCTTGCAGCAGCCATCCTCCATCCGAAGTAGGCCGGCGTCAGAAGAATGATCGATGCCAGCAGTGCCGGGCCGAAGCCGAAGGTTCCGGTGAGCCAACCGAAAGCCCAAATCGCCACAGCGGTGTAAGCAATAGTTAATCGACGCATGGAGCCGAGAGGCTCAGAGAACAATGAAGATCACAAGGCGGCAGGGCCGTCGACCAATGCGAGCTTCCGCTCGAAGGCAGGGGCAGAGCTTTGTGAAAACGTTCACGATCTTGAGTATGAGTAGTACAAGGAGCAAAGGAACACGAACCGCCGACGGCCGTCTTGTGCATTCCGATGGCCGGTCTGGTCTTGGCAAGAGAAACGGGACATTCTACATCTCCAGGCTCTTCCGTGAGCCTCTGTGGTGGGCGCAGAGAGTTCCAGGCCGAGTTGCTTTGCCGTGGCCGCTCGCCAAGTGGGCGGGCCGAGAAAGGGCGACCTCGCACCCGGCGCTCATGGTGGGCCGCCGGCTCAGGCTCGGTCAACGGCTCGTTCACCCAGCATAACCAGTCGGTCCCACGCGGTACAGGCCCGGCATCCGGCGGCGGACGCGCCGCATTCTTCGGCCGAGGTCTCCCGGGATACAGTAATCCATTCCGCCGACCGATGCGCGTTGTGTTCCGGGCACAGGAGCATTCTATCCCGCCAACGAGGCCGAGAGTGTCCCCTCTTTCCCGACCGCAGCCCGAGCCACAATGGCCGGGCAGGTTCGGCCCAGGTAGGTCCCGCGAGCCGAGCGGGACTTGGGCTGACATGCACTCTGGTCCCGCTCGGCTCGCGGGACCTGCATGGGCCGCCGATCAACTCGCGACGGCGGGCTGCTCTTTGGCCTGCACTTCGCGCTCGGCGATGAGGTCTTCGAGGCGTTCTTTCTCGCGGGTGAGTTCTTCGAGCGACATGGCGCGGTCGTCTTTCGCGCCGCTTTGCGGCAGGTGGATGCCCTGCTGCCGGAGCCACTGGTCGACCTTCTGCTGGTTCTGCTTGTACACGTAGAAGCCGAGCGCGGCGGCGCCGATGCCCGCAACAAACCCGGTGACGTGATCGGTATTGACTGCCATGGTATTTGGTTCCTTTCTATGGACGGATGCCAAGGGGGACAGTCCCATTTTCGCGGTCGTAGCGTTTGTTTCATTGGGCCCATTCCTTTGGTGCCGCGAAAATTGGGACAGTCCCCTGTGAACGGTTATCGGAATCGTATGGGAATGCCGTCGCGGTGCCGGCCGTAGCCTTCGAGCACCTCGCCGTGTACTCGGGAAACGTCGTGCAACTCGTCCCACAGGCTGCGCAACCCGTGGGCGCCGCCGCCGGTCATCGCGTATTTCAGGGCGCTGTTGAGCAGGCCGACCATGCCCAGTCGCATGCGGTCGGGGGCGTCGACGTCGGGGCCCACGACCAGCTCGTACCGCGGCTCCTCGTCCGGCGGGCCGGGAATGGGGAGCGGTTGCACTTCGGCGCCCGTCGCGGGCGTTTCGGCCAGGTGCCGGCCGAAGGTCGTCAGCCACGTCACCACCGACGCGCCCAGCACGTTGCCGCGCACCAGCGAGGTGGTCTGGTAGGCCAGGGCCAGCACCTCCGGGTCGAAGTACCCCCGGACGCGGAACTCGCGCCAGCCGTGGTCGGCTACCGACCACGCCGTGGCCAGGCCGGCAAGCCACTGGGCGCCGGCGGTATCCTTCCCGCGCGGGTTGAGCCACCGCAGCATGAGCGCGACCCCCAGGCCCAGCCCGGCCAGCACCGCCGAGTTCTGCAACACGGCCTGCTCCGGCGCGGCCAGCAGGCGCACGGGCCGCCCACCCTGGTCGAGCGCGAACCGGAACGCCACGCGCAGCGTGATTTCCTCGGCCGTAACCTCGTGCGGGTTGAAGCACACCAGCAGCGAACCGGTCTTGGGCGTGTAGCCCATTTCGCCCATGCCCGCATGTTCCCGCAGGAACGCGAACACCGCCTCGGCGTCGGCCAGCGGGCGGGAAAGGCGCAGCCGAACCCGGCCCGGCAGGGTGTGCACGACGGTAACGACGGGCTTGGCGTCGCGGTTCATCGGTGGCGCTCCTCCACGTCGTGCAGCAGGAGGCGCGACGAGTTGAGCACTACGGCCACGGTGCAACTGTTGTGCAGCACGGCGCCCCAGAACACCGGCAGCACGCCGACGGCCGCCAGCACGATGCCCAGGCTGTTCACGCCGACGGCCGTCAGGAAGTTCTGCCGGACGACGTTCATCGTCTTGTTGGCCAGGTGGACGACGGCGGGGATCATCAGCGGGTTGTCGCCGGTGACGGTGATGTCGGCCGCCTCCATGGCGATGTCGGTGCGGCTGCCGCCCATGGCGATGCCGACGTCGGCGTAGGCCAACGCGGGCGCGTCGTTGATGCCGTCGCCCACCATCACCACGTGCGTGCCGCGCGACTGGAGCTTCAGGACGGTTTCGGCCTTGTCGTCGGGCATCACCTCGGCCTCGAACCGGTCCATGGCCATGCGGTTGGCCACGATCTCGGCGTGCTGCTCCACGTCGCCGGTCAGCAGGATGATGTCGTCCATGCCGATGTATCGCAGCCGGTTGATCGCCTTCTTCATGTTCTCGCGCAGGCTGTCCTGCACGCCGAGCACGCCCAGCAAGCCCTCGTTGTCGGCCACGTACACGATGCTTTCGCCGGTGCGCGCCAGGCGGTGGACCGGTTCGGCGGCGGGGGCCAGGTCGATGCCCTGCTCGAGCATGAACCGCCGGCTGCCCACGCAGATGCGGCGATCGCCCACCTCGGCCTCGACACCGCGTGCGGTATGCACCTGCGTGTTCGAGTGCCGCGGCACCGGCAGGCCGGAGCGGCGGACCTTGTCGACCACGGCCACCGCCAGCGGATGCATGCTCGACTCCTCGGCGGCGGCGGCAAGCTGCAATAGTTCCTGGCCGGAAACGCGCCCGTCGGCCGGTGTCACGCTTATCACCTGCGGCCGGCCCTCGGTCATGGTGCCGGTCTTGTCGAAAATGAGCGTATCGGCTTCCGAGAGCAGTTCCAGGTAGTTGCTCCCCTTGATGAGGATCCCGTTTCGGGCGGCCGTGCAAATGGACGCCGAGAGGGCCGTGGCCGTCGACAGCCGGATGCCGCACGAGTAGTCGATGATGAGCATATTCAGCGCCCGGCCCGCGTTGCCGGTCACCAGGTAAACAATGCCCGCCAGCATGAAGTTCACGGGAATCAACTGGGCGGAGGTGCGGTCGGCGATGCTTTGCACGTTGGCCTTGCGGTGAGTGGCCTCCTCGACGAGATGGACGATGCGGGCCACGGCGGTCTGGTCGCCCACCTTCCGGGCGCGAACGACGATGCGCCCGCTCTTGACCACGGTTCCGGCGAATACTTCGTGGCCGGTCGTCTTGCGCAGCGGCATGAACTCGCCGGTGATCGAGGCCTGATCGACGGCGGCCTCGCCCGACTCGACGTGCCCGTCTACGCTGATCTTCTCGCCCGTGTGCACCATGATGCGGTCGTCGACGGCCAGTTCGGCCAGTTCAACGCGTTGCTCGGTGCCGTCGTCGTCCAGGCGCCACACGACGTCTTCCCCGACGGAGAGCATTTCCCGAATGGCCCGCCGTGTGCGTCCCATGGTGTAGGCCGTGAGCAGTTCGGCGATGTCGGCCAGCCAGATGATGGTCAGGGCCGACCAGCCCTTGCCGGCCGCAATGCTGGCCAGGATGGCGGTGGCGCTGAGCGTATCGGCATTGGGCCGCCCGCGGCTCCACAACGACACCAGCCCGCTGCGGAAGATGGGCCACGCCAGCGACATGGCCGTCATGGCCGGCAGCGACAGGAAAGAGCCCACCAGAGTGCCGGGTGGTTGCATGGCCCGTTTGCCAAGCTGCGAATAGGCGAGCGTGCCGGTGGTCACGCCAATGCGCGCGAGCATTTCCGACATCGGCTCCTCTTGCAGCCGCCGTTCGTTCACGGTCAGGGCGTCCTGCGCGGTCCGTTCGGCCTTGTAGGCCACCAGCGCGTACGCGCCCAGGATCGACTCGACCTGCTCGACGATGTCGTCGAGCGTCGCGTGGCGGGGGTCGTACAGCACGAGGACGTTTTCGGTTCGGGTGGAAACGCGGGCGGCCTGCACGGGCACGAGGTCTTCGAGCCGGCGGCAGATTTCCACGGCTTGCTCGCCCAGGTAGCGCAGCGCCCGGCTGCCGATACGCACCCGCCCCGGCAGCCGGTGGACCACCTCGCACGCAAGCAGCGGTTTGCGTTTGTGCCAAATCACGGGTTACTCTCCACGGCCGCCGTGCCCGAGAAGCTGGTGGAGGCCCCACCACACGAGGGTAAACCCGGCCGGCAACTGCTTCGCGCCTTCCTGCGTCATCTTTCGCACACCCACGGCGGCCAATATCAGAAGCAACGCCGAGGAGAAGTCGAGCATGCCCGAGGTGCGGTCGTACACCACGCGGTTGAGGCTGTCGAGCACGGCCCGCAGCTCGCGAACCAGCGCGGGGCAGGGGGTGCGTTCCAGCTCCTTTTCCAGCCCCAGCAGCCGGACCGTGGCGGCGAACAGCAGTTCCGGCTCGACCACCGACTGGCGGTATTCGACGAGGACACTTCCGGTCGCGGGGTTCGCCTGCGCGCTGCGGACCCCCTCCAGCGTACGGAGCCGTTCCGCGAGGTTCTCGGCTTGCTCCGCCGCGCCGACCAGGCTCGGCACGCGGAACCGCACACGGCCGGGCAGCAGATGGTCGGTTTGCACGGGCCCGGTACGCAGCATGGGCAGCACGGAGGGGCGGTTCTTCCTTCCCAGCAGCCCTGCAATCAGCATTCCCGTTATGATGTGCATAAAGCCTCCATCCTGCCGCTCCTTCGTAGCCGTATCTATCAAGCATGCGCTGCAAATTCGCAACGGTCAACCATCCGCCGGGAACGGTCCGGGCGGATTCAGGCCGTTGCCGCAACCCAGGGAGATTGGGGGAATTATACCGGCGAGAAAGGAAGGGCAATGGAATCGGTGCCTTCACGCTTCGCGGGTGAAGCAAGCGAGAGCCAAAGCGGGCACGCTGAAACGTGAACTGCACCCTGCCGAGCGGACGGCCGCCGCAAGGCGCGCTGCTGCACCCGTGAGCGATTCCTTTCCGCTGCCGTCGGCCGGCTTCCGTTCACCGCTTACCGATCGGAAAGGTCGCGGATGATCCTCTTCGCCAGGAACTCGTCGGTTTCCTGATGACGCGGGATGGGTTGCGACGATCCGGTCTTGGGGTTGTGGTACATGTCGTGCTTCGCGCCGTGCCGAATCAAGACGCAGCCTGCTTTGTGGACTTTTGCAAACTCCTCCCCTCTCCCTCTGGGAGAGGGGCCGGGGGTGAGG
>CAYPWB010000057.1:0-20771 GCA_964414315.1 uncultured Planctomycetaceae bacterium
ACCTGAAGGTGTCGCCTGAAGGCGAGGGCTTCATTCCCTCCCATCGAGAGACAGTAAGCCGGCACGAGCGACCGATTAAGGCCAAATACGGCGTAGAGGTATTGTACTGAGACTCGGCCCTTCCCGCATACGTTTTCGTGTGGTAAACTGGGATTTGTCGAATATGGCCCCCGGCGGCGAGGCCAACGCCATTGTGCTAAACCGTTTCTGCGTAGGGGGTTACAGCAACTTGGAGAGGTGGCAGAGTGGTCGAATGCGCCGGTTTGCTAAACCGGTGAGGGCCGATAAGGTCCTCCAGGGGTTCGAATCCCCTCCTCTCCGCTTTTGGGTGGCAAGAACAAAGTGTCATTATATGCCAATAAGTGCCTAAGTATTTGGCTGATATGGGCTTGCGTTAGCCCATGTCCTTTATGGCCCATATTGCCTTGCGGTGGTTGCACCGCTGTCTGCACCACCTATTCTGCGTGGGGTGCACCGGATTCTGCACCGCTTCTCGCGTCGTTCTTTGCCGCTCGCTCGAAGTTGGTGTCGATGACCTGCAGGTAGTGGTTCATCGCAATCGCCGGGTTATTGGTCAGCCACGCTGTCACGGCGTGGATCGCTCTCGTACTGCGGTAGGGTTTGCGGGATCTGCAGGAACAGATTCAGGAAATCGTAGCGCGTCAACGAAATCGCTTGATCGATCACGAGGGAAACGAAGCGGACCCGCTATACTCAGCTCACCGAAGCCCTATCCGCCAGTTCCATATCGAACTCCGGCGGCCCGACGGTTACGATGCCCAAGTAGCCGTCCACGGTCACCAGGTCACCGTCGTTGAGCAAGTCGGCGGCTCCGGCGATACCGTTCACGCAGGGGATTCCCAGTTCGCGAGCGATGATGGCGCCGTGGATCAGCATTCCACCGCGGCGCTCGACAATCGCCGCTGCGAGCGGTACCAGGTGAGTCATCATTGGTTGGATGGCGTCGCAAACCAACACCTGCCCGGCCCGGAAACGGCCGAGGTCTTCGCTGCCCCGAATACACCGGACTTCGCCCGCCTGTACACCCGGCGCCGCCGGCTGGCCGATAAGCTGCCGGGGGGTTTCGCCGAGACTTGTGCGTTTGGACGCCTGTTTTGGCTCCGCCTTTTGTGCAAGCACTACCTTGCTGCCAAGCGAATTGCGCAAAGCTGCCGCGATTTGCGTTGCATCGTCTGCGTCGGCCCGGACTTCCGGGTTGAGGCGGCCCGCGGCCTGGAGCCTTCCAGCCGCCACGTTCAAAGCACGAATCAACTGCGATTCGACACGTGCCAGCAGCAGGTTGTCGTTATCGCGGAGCCGCCAACTCAGGCGGCCGAGTTGGAGCGTTTCCAGGGCCTCCACGCGACGGTCGGGGCCGACCGCAGCCAGCAATCGCTGCGTGAGTGCCTCGGCAGTGTGCAGTCCCGGTCCCGTGTGCGATCGGGTGCCGATGTTTTGAGAACGAGCCAGTTCCAGGACACCGCGCAGAATAAGGTCAGGCCGGTCCGCAAGCCTGGTCTTGCGGAAGGCAAGGTCGAGGACATTGTCGAGAAGATGCCGAAAGGCCGTCAAGAAAGCCGTACCGCCTTCCACCGTACCAATCGCGTCGAGTGCCTCCGGTCGCCAGTCGGTGGCATCGCGCGATACTGCGTTGCACACCGTGTCGATCGCTTCGCACAGCGGCACATTGTGCTCTAGTTGCTCGGCAAGCGAGCGAAGTGCCGTATTTCGCTGTATAGCCAAAAGATCCTCGCCTTGCAGCAAGCCCACAAATTCGTATGGGTCAGCCGGTCGCACCGCATCGTTGTAATAGATCGCCAGGTGGCGGACGCCGTGGGCGAAGGGAATGAACTCCTCCCAGTAAATCTTCGTCCATCGCTCGACCGCCGCCGCACGCTCGTCGATGGCGTCGGCAAGCTCCTCGTCGGTGTGGGCCGTGAGGTCCTCGGCGGCCAAACGTTCTCCTTCGGCCTCCAGGGCGGGAATCAGTTCGTCGGCCACCCGTTCGCGCAGCTTTCGCAAGCGAGCGGTGCCCGGCCGCAACGTGAGGTACCAGCCGCGTTTGTCTTCCCGGTCCGCGTTGGCCGTGGTGATGGGCCGCGCTTGCAGCAACGTGAAACGGTCGCGGCGGCCCGTCCATTCCACGTCGGGCGGCCAGGCGAAGAGGGACTCGACATCGGTGAGCACTTGCAGCAGATGGCTCAAGTCGCCCTCGTCGAGCAGAGGAGATGGCGTTCCCATCTCGTCGCGATGGCCGGGATGCCACGCGACCGTGGCCCCGTCGCTGCGCCGCAGCTCCCATCGGTCCGGATCGACTTGCCCATCGACCAGCCCGGCACAGAGCCCCGGCACGGCCTCCACAATGGCATTCTCGGCCGATGGCTTCCGCGGATCGCGGCCGAATGCGACGCCCGACACGTCTTCCGTACGCATCGCCTGCACTAGAACGGCCATTCGGCTCCGGCCGGGATCGAGTCCCAGCTCTTTGCGGTATAGCATGGCCGCATCGGACCACAGCGAGGCCCAGACCAGGCGGACGGCATCGACCACCGCCCCGGCCCCCACAACGCCGATGTACGATTCGTGCAGTCCGGCGAAGGAACGGCCGGCCGAATCCTCACCAGGCGCCGACGAGCGAACGGCCCACTCCGTATCGGCGGGATACTCGGGCAAGGCCGTGGCAACGGCGTCCCTTACTTCCGCGGGCACGAGCTGAGCGACAAACGCCGACCGGACTCGCAGCGCGGCATCCCATATCTCCTCCCAACGCATGTCATCGAACGGCTTCCGGCCGAGTTCCATACGGATGAGGTCTTCCAGACGGGACTGAGCCAGAAACTTTTCATACGCCCCGATGGTGATGCAGAAGCCCGGCGCGATTCTTTGGCCCGCCCGGGCCAACGCGGCCAGTCGGGCCGCCTTCGCCCCGATGAGCGGTTCGTGGTGGTCGCTTACCTCGGCAAGCGGAATTACATAGTTCGGCTGGGCACCCACTGCCGGACCTCCTGGAAGCGGCACACGTGGAAGTAGCGAATCACGTCGACGCGGAAAAGGGCCGACGATTCCGCGCGGACGAACGACGCCAAGTGCGGATGGCGGCAAAGCAGCAGTTCCGCCCAGCAATCAAAATCGGGCCCGGGCGAAACCTGCCGTGCCCGCCCGGTAACGGTCACCGCCTCCACGTCCATCAATTCACTCGGCGTGCCGGAGCGGCTGTCGATCACCAGCGCCACGTGGTCGCATTCGGACAGCAGGCGGTATTTCCGCGTGGCGGTAGGCGTGGCGAAGACGAACGCCGTCAGGTCGTCGGTCGCCCCCAGCGCCACAAGCGACCCGTACGGCTGCGACTGGCTTTGTGTACACAGTACGCCATAGGGCCGCTCTCGCACCAAACGGCCGATCTGCTCCGAAAGATCGGACGGCTCAGGCTGTCGTTCAGCTTCGGACAAGGCATCGTTCGGCATGTTCGCTCCGCGGGCTGGATTCATCGAGAGCGTTCTCCTGCGAAATGGCATGGTCTCCGCTTGCAGGCCGGAAAGCGGTGTTCCGGACGGGCTCGCGAAGGAATAAATGGCCGATTTTGGCGAGGCGAGGACAAGACTGCGAAGGAGGGTGAAGCAGCCATATTGCTGATACGTCGACGCAGCCTGACGGTACGCAGCCGCAGCCCGTCATAAGCGGCCAATAATTCATTCGCGGGCCCTAAGCTTACCACGCGGGAGGGCAATTCTACCAGGGGCTCCGGGCATTCGTCCGGGTGGTGATTTCCCGCAACCCAAAAAGGTGATAAACTCGTTGCCGGTGACAACTGTCTCCATAGCACGGCACGGGTTGCGACAGGTACCGCGGATGGGGCGGGGCGGATAGAGCACGTGCCGTACGATTCGAGGCATCTGAAGGAAACCGCAAACCGGACAAAATGTCAGCCCTGGCGCGTGAAGAACAACCTGGTGTGCGACGTCTGGTCGTGATCCTCGGCGACCAACTCGACCCAAACTCGGCTGCGCTCGAGGGCTTCGACACGCGGCACGATGCGGTGTGGATGGCCGAGGTGGCGGAAGAGTCGACCTTCGTCTGGTCGCACAAGGCCCGCATTGCGGTATTCCTCGCCGCCATGCGGCACTATCGCGACGCGTTGCGGAAGCGAGGCCTGCGCGTCCTGTATCGCCAGCTTGACGAGCCGGGTAATTCGGGCAACCTCGGGACCGAGCTGAAAGCGGTGCTCGGCAACGGCAGGCCGGAGCGGATCGTGCTGTGCGAACCGGGTGAGTGGCGAGTGGAGCAGGCTATTCGCAAGACGGCCCGCACGATGGACGTGCCGCTGGAAATCCGCCCGGATCGGCACTTCCTGTGCAGCGGCGACGCGTTCGCGGAGCATGCAGCCGGTCGAAAGCAGCTCCGCATGGAGTATTTCTACCGCCAGATGCGGCGGAAGGCGGGCGTGCTCATAGATGCAGGCCAGCCCGAAGGGGGGAAATGGAACTACGACGCGGAGAATCGTAGCAGCTTCGACGCCAACGGCCCCAAAGGCATTCCGCCGGCGGTCGGGTTCCGGCCGGACAAGACGACGCGGGAGGTGCTCCGCCTGGTGGAAACATCGTTCGGCTCGCATCCCGGGCAGCTCGATCGGTTCGACTGGCCCGTCACGCCCGACGACGCGCGCCGGGCAATGCGCGACTTCATCGCCTACCGACTGCGGGCGTTCGGTGCGTACCAGGACGCCATGTGGACGGGCGAGCCGTTCCTGGCCCATTCGCTGCTCTCCTCGGCACTCAACCTGAAGCTGATCGATCCGCGTGAGGTCCTGGACGCCGCCGAAGCCGCCTACCGCGCGTGCAAGGCACCGCTGAACTCGGTCGAGGGATTCATCCGCCAAGTGCTCGGATGGCGGGAATACGTTCGCGGCGTCTACCGGCGATTCATGCCCGAGTATCTCGACCGCAACGCCCTGGACGCGCAGGTCCCGCTTCCTGCCTTCTATTGGAATGCCGAGACCGACATGAACTGCCTTCGCCAGGCCATTGGGCAAACACTCGAGTACGGTTACGCCCACCACATCCAGCGGCTGATGGTCACCGGGCTATTCGCGCTGCTGTTGGGCGTCCAGCCGCGCGAGGTCCACCAGTGGTATCTGGCGGTCTATGTCGACGCTGTCGAGTGGGTCGAACTGCCCAATACATTGGGCATGTCGCAGTTCGCCGACGGCGGCGTCATGGGCTCGAAACCCTACGTGGCCTCGGGCAAGTACATTGCACGGATGAGCAACTACTGCACCGGCTGCCGGTACGATCCCAGTGCAAGCTGCGGCGAGCGGGCGTGCCCGTTCACGGCGCTGTACTGGGATTTCCTCGCCCGGCACCGCACCGGCTTGGGCCGCAACCCGCGGATGCAAATGCAGCTTCGCAACCTCACCCGCAAGTCTCACAGCGACGTGGCCGCCATCCGCCGCCAAGCCGACGCGATACGCCGCGAACACGGATGAACTGTGACCGTTCGACAACCGCCAGGAAAGACAAAAAGCTCATGGTATTGAAGGTGCCTTGCGGCGACACCCTTCAACGGGGGTTTTCGGGGGGCCGGCAGATCAGTACAATGCAGAGTCAGTGCGTAGTAAGCATCGACCTAAAAGGGTGCGTTGGCAGACGGGAGCCTTTCCTCGAGCGAGTGTCGAACCGTGACGACAGAATCGCAAACGATCGATCGCACTACGCTGCTGGAGCAATTCCGAGCGGTCCGGGCGGCGAGCATCGCGATGTGTCGGCCGCTCGCGCCGGAGGACTACCGCGTACAGCCGCGAGCGGAGGTCAGCCCTCCGTGGTGGAACCTGGGCCACACCAGTTGGTTCTTCGCTCGCAATGTCCTTTGCTCCCTGGGCGGTGAGTACGACGAGACCGATCGGCGGCTCGACTACTTGCTGAACTCGTACTACGTTTCGCTGGGCCCGCGACTGACTCGTGCCAGTCGCGGGCAGATGGCCCGACCGACGAACGACGAGATCCTTGAATACCGCTCGTCGGTCGAACGACGTATAGAACGATTGGTCGAGACGATTGCCGACAACCAGTTCCCTCACGCCGCGTTTTTGATCCAGCTCGGCAATCAGCACGAGCAGCAGCACCAGGAACTGTTCCACACCGAGATCAAGGCCATCTATCACGAACTTCCCACCGAGCTGCGCCCAAGCTACTTGCCCGCAGGCCATGCCCCGCGCATTTCTCCTCTCCCCCTGGGAGCGGCCCGCACTGGCGAGATGCCCGTGGCACGCGGGCCAGCGTTCACCGAGTTCCGCGGTGGGTTGTGCGAGGTCGGCAATGTCGAAGGCGGCTGGTGCTGGGATAACGAGTTGCCAGTGCATCGGGCGTATGTGCAGGACTTTGCGCTGGCCGATCGGCCGATCACGTGCGGGGAGTTTCTGGAGTTCGTCGAGGACGGCGGTTATCGCAACCCGCTTTTCTGGCTCGACAATGCTTGGTCGATCGTGGAGGAAGAGGGCTGGACCGCACCGCTGTACTGGGAGCAGCGCGACGGCCGATGGTGGTTGTTCACCCTCGGCGGCATGTGTCCGCTCGATCCGGACGAGCCGGTCTGCCACGTCAGCTTCTACGAGGCGGACGCGTATGTGCGATGGCGACGCACCACCGCTGCCGAGATGCGCGAGGTCCGGCTGCCGACCGAGCAGGAGTGGGAACACGCCGCGCGCCAAACCGGGGCGTCGTGCGACGGGGCGAATCTGCTCGACGCCGGGCCGTTGCATCCGGCGTCGATCGGCGACCCGTCGACCGGCCTGAGGCAGCTTGTCGGCGACGTCTGGGAATGGACATCCAGCTACTATCAACCCTATCCGGGCTTCCAGCCGTATGCCGGGGCGTTGGCGGAGTACAATAGCAAGTTCATGGACAATCAGCGGGTCATGCGAGGCGGGTCATGCCTGACCCCCTCGGGCCACGTACGTCTCTCGTACCGCAACTTCTGGAACTCCCAGACTCGCTTCCAAATGACCGGGCTGCGGCTGGCGAAGCACCTCGCCTGAGGTAGGATGCGACTTCTACCGGTGGGTGCGAGCGCCCAATACTCCACATTCAACCGGGTGCGAACACTCACCCGACACACCTCGACCAACGCTTCAAAGGATTATCATCATGGCGTCCACGAAGACGGTGACCACTGCGGCCACGTACGAGATATGCGAAGGCAAGCCTACGCAAAGTGAAGCCGAGCAGCTTGCCCGCGAGGTGGCCGAGGGACTCGCCGCGTCGCCAAAGCGTCTCTGCTCGCGGTTCTTCTACGACGAACGCGGCAGCGCCCTTTTCCAGCAGATCACCGAGCAGAGCGAATACTACCCGACGGGCTGCGAAACCGAGATCCTCCAGCGGCACCGCGGCGAGTTGGCCGCATTGCTCGACGACGACGATTGGCGAGTCGTCGAGCTGGGGGTGGGCGACGGTCAGAAGATCCGCCCGTTGATCGACGACATACTCGCCCGCGGGCGCACGTTTGAGTTCGTGCCGATCGACATATGCCACGAGACGATCGCCGAGGTGGTCAAGCAAATCGGCGACGAGTTCGCCGATCACCGGCTTTCGGTCCACGGAATCGTCGGCGAATACGGCGATGCCCTGCGGATGCTGCACCGTCGGGACGCCCGTCGGCAGTTGGTGCTGTTTCTCGGCTCAAGCATCGGGAATATGACCGACGCCGATGCCCGGTCGTTCCTGGCCGAGTTGCGTGCGTCGCTCGACGCGGACGACCTGGCGCTCATCGGGTTCGACCTGAAGAAGGATCCCCGATTGCTCCAGGCCGCCTACGACGATGCGGTGGGGGTAACCGCCGAGTTCAATCTCAACCTGCTCGATCGGCTCAACCGCGAACTCGGCGCCAGCTTCGATCGCTCGCTGTTCCGCCACCACGCATTCTACAATCCTGAACTCGGCCGCATGGAAAGCTGGCTGCTGAGCACCGAGTCACAGACCGTGGCATTCGATATGATCGACGAGGAGTTCCATTTCGCGGCGTGGGAGGGAATGCACTTGGAGTGCTCCCACAAATACACCCCGGCGATGATCGAGTCGCTGGCCGACGAAGCCGGTTTCACCGTCGATCGTCACCTGTATGACTCGCGCGGCTGGTTCGTCGACTCCGTATGGCGGGCAGCCTAAGCCTGTCGCTCCTTGGCCGCAGCCACCCGGCCGCACCGTCCCGAGGTGCGGACATCCACGCCTGCCTTATCTCCTTGGCCCGCAAAAGCGAAATGGGCCGTGCTGCTCTTGCGCCAAGCCGTACGGCGCGTTGCAGGTGGGTTGATGGGCCCGTCTGGTCGGGCTACCTGGCACAAGTCCGGCAGCGGGGCATTACGGCCGCGCGCGACCTGCACATCGGCGAACTCGTTCGCCGCCGACCACGGGGGCATTCAGGTTGAGCAAACGACCCTGGTTGATGGCTTGGGAGGCGGTGATGATCTCGTTCTCGGCGGTCTGCCGAAAACTTTCGGTGAACCGTTCCGGGGACCGGTACCACGTTTTGGGCGGGCCGATGTATTTATCAGCCCAGGTGTGTGGCTTCCAGCAGTCTTCCGATTCTATTCGGCCACTTGAATCTCCAGCCAGACGGGCTGGGCGGCGGGCAGGTCGATCGTGACCGTTTTTCCCGAAACCACCGGTTGTGCGTCGTCCGCCCCATCGGCCGTCTTCGCGGTTCCGATCATCCAGGGCAGGCCCAGTCGGACACGCTGCTGTTTGGAGGAGCGCAATCGCGCCGATACACCCTTCTCGTCCCACCGCAGCCGCTCGACCTTGATCTGCCCGCGGCAGAGCACGCCCTCGATCTCGCCGGTTGGCCACGCTTCCGGAAGGGCCGGGAGCAGGTCGATCCGGCCCGGTTCCGATGCCACGAGCATCTTGATGATTACGGCCGGCATGCCACCGCTGATGTCCATGTTCAGCAGCGAGCGGTGGTTGTGCATCGAGGCGAGGTTGTTCAGCCAGAACCGATTCACAAGGTGCTTCAGGCAGTGGTAGGCGAGCTCTCCTTCGCCGAGGCTCGTGGCGGCCTGACCAAGCTGCACGAGCCCGAACGACATGAAGCCGCGCTGATTGTTCCTCCAGTGTTTGTCGAGCTTGTACTCGATGCTCTTGCGGAACGCTGCTTGCAGTGCGGGGCTTTGGGCAATTTCCTCCGGCATGCCGTCGAAGAGCGGATAAAGCTGCGAGCAGTGGCGGTGGTTGTCGTTATTCTCCAGCCGTGGTGTAAGCCATTCCTTAATGATCCCCCGGTCGTCGATCATGTAATCGGGCATCTTGGCCAGCATGGCTTCCCACTTGGGGATCCGGTCCGCATTGCGTCCCAGCTCGCGGGAGGCGGCGATCGTATTGCGCAGTAACTCCTTGGCCACGGCGACGTCCATGGTGGCGTTATAGGAGGCCTGGGAGTTCGAATTGCCCGGCGTGTTCTCCGGTGACTGGGTCGGGGAGAAGACGAGCTTTCCGTCCGGGCCTTCGTAGAGGTAGTCCTCGAAGAACACGACTGCCTTCTCCATGAAGGGTAGAGCGTGATCCGCAAGGAATTCACGGTCGCCCGTGTAAAGGTAGTAATCGTAGAAGAAATGGCTCGCCCAGCCGGCGCCGCCGACCCACATTCCTCCGGCGAAGTTCGGGTTCAAAGCGTTGTTCAATCCGTGAGTCGTCGAGCGGGACGGCAGCACAACGCCGCGGGCGCCGAAGTAGTGCTTCGCGTTGATCTCCATCCAGGGGACAATCGACTCGATGTAGGACGTATAGGCCAACATGAGTTCCGGCATGTTCCCCATGAGATACGAGGCGATGGCAGAAGGAACATTGCCGTTGTGGGTGAAGTCGCTGGCCCAGCCGGGGACATATGTCCCGCCCCATATCCCTTGGAGCGTTGGCGGGAGTTCGCCGGTGCTGGAGATAATGTTGTAGCGGGCGGCATCGAACTCTTTTTCGATGAGCGCCCGGTTGGGGCTTTCGTAGGTCGATAGCTCCAGCAATTCTTCGGTGGTCCGCCGGTGGTCGTCGGGCTTGCCGCCCACGTCGAGACGCATCCTGTTGAACAGCTCGCCGTGCAGGCGGGCGTGGTCATCGAGGAGCCGGGCATAGTCGACCGGAAGCTGTGCGAGCGACTGCTTCATCTGTTCCATCTGCGGCTGCTTCGGATCGTAGAGCAATTGGATGTCGACGAACAGCAGGAGTCGATCGGCGCCCTTGACGACGAGCGTGCCATCGTCCCGCGGCTCGGTCTCGCCCCCGGTCGCCACAATCCGCGCGTACCCCTCAAGCGAGTGAATGCTGCCGGGGTATGATTTGGTGAAACGATTCCGATAGGCCAGCCAGGACTCGCCGGCCGTGCTTTGGATATCCGAAACGTGTTCCTTGAAGACCTGATCGGAGCGCTTATTGATGTCGGAATCGGCATTGAACTCGTCGCTGAGTTCCCGCGGTTGGAGCCGGAGCTGGCAATCGAGTGACGCTTTCGGGCCGGTGAGCAGGAGCACCGCAACTCCTGCCGACCGTGAGACGAACATACGTCGCTCGAAGACCCCGCGGTCGTCGGCCCAGTGGACCGTCGCCTCGCCGGTCTGGAAATCCAGGGAGCGGGCGTAGTCTTGGACCTCGCCTTTCGCCTCGCTGCGGATCGTCAGGTCGAAGGCCGGAACGAAGTAGTCCGGGTACATGAAGCCATCCTGCCCCGAGAGATCGAACTGCAGTTGGCAGGCCTGTTTGTAGAGTCCGCTTTCGATGAGCCGCCGGATCTCAAACAAGCGGGCCGATTGATCGCGAGGCACCATCGGGGCGCCCATCGGCAGGAACAGACGCTCATGGGTGAAGATGATTCGTTCGTCGAGCGGCCGGCTCAGGGCATTGGCACCAATCGTGCCGTTACCGCAAAGAAGACCTTCCTCCCAGGTCCGCGCGGGCTGGGAACTAATAAAGCCACGCTCGGGAACCGGCAAGGCCCCGGAAGCTGCCAAGGAAGTCATGTGCACGAATAGGATTGCGGTCAAGATGGTGTATCGCATTCTTCTCTCCGTTCCAGTCGGGGTTCATGTTAACTCAGGGCGGTCCAGTTGTCGACACTTCGGGTCCATGCGGCCGAATGCCCGGCGGCTTCCGCGACGAACTCATTCAACGATCTCAGGAGCGCGTTGGGCAACGTACTCTACCAAAGCCTTCATGTCGGTATTCCGATTTCCCACGAAAACAGCGCCTTCGGTTACCACGATCGTGAGATTGTCGGCGGCCACGACGACATACTGCTCTGTATTGGCCAGGACAACGTTTCCCGTTCCCGTACTCAGCGTCTTCCCCCGCAGCAGATTGCCGTCACGGCGCGTCCCGACCTTTTCCGCTAGCGCCGCGTGCGTCCCCATGTCTTCCCAACTGCAGGGCAACAGGATGCTGCAGGCGTTGCTTGTCTTCTGCATGACCTTGTAGTCGATGGAACCCTTCGGCATGTTGGGAAACACCTCGTCGAGAACCTGCCGGCGGGCCGGGCTATCCCAGGCTTCAGCGATGCGCGCGAGCAAGGGAATCGTCTCCGGCAACTGCGTGCCGATTTCCTTCAGGATCGTTTCCACCTTCCACGCGAATTGCCCGGAGTTCCAGCAGTATCCTCCTTCGCTCAGGTAGCGCTGGGCAAGTTCCGGTTCCGGTTTCTCCGTAAAGGCGGCGATTTCCCTCACCTCGCAGGCCGGAAAGTCGACGCGCTCCCCCAGCTTCTGCCAGCCGACCAGCGTGCTGGGGGAAACGGCTTCTACTGCAAACGCCACCAGCCGGTTCGGGTACGAGTCGAGAAAGCTCACGGCATGGGCGATAGCCGTATTGAACCCCTCGGCCGGCTCGATGATCTGATCGGCCGTCAGAACGATCATGGTTGCCGTCGGGCACCTTGTCTTCAACACCGTCGCTGCAAGTCCAACGGCACTGGCCGTGTCCCGCAGACACGGCTCGCAGATGAAGTTCTCCGGCGGGATCTGTGGAAGGGTCTGTCGGGCGAGATCCTCGTACTTCACGTTGGTCAAGATGAGGATGCGATCGTCGGGCAACTGACCACGCAGCTTGTCGACGGTCATCTCGATCAAAGACCGACCGGCAAACAACCTCAGGAAGTGCTTCGGCTTGTCTCTGCTGCTCAGTGGCCAGAGGCGCGTCCCGGCGCCTCCGGCCATGATCACGGCGTAACACTCGTCGCTCAGCATGATCCGCGTTATCCCAGGTTGACCTTGATCTGAAAACCGCCTTCAACCGGCTCCGGCGACGCAACATAGATGTATCCCACTCCACACCCCGAGGGCATGGCGCCTGGGTACTTGCGCTGGTAGTAGCGCATCTTCTTCATCACGGGCACGTCGATGGTTGGATGCTCGAAGATGGCGGGAAGCATCTTCCTCCAGGCTGAGGAACACAAGTTAAACGACGCGCCCAAGGCTTCCACGTCCCGGTTCTTGATCGCGGCAAAGCAATCTCGGCCGGACTTGCCGATCTGCTCGGCCACGCCCTTGGTGGCGAACCGACCGCCGTCGAACGGGTTGTATCCGTCGGGGCGCGGCCCCACGCAATCGACAATCCAGAAGTGGCGTTCGAACCACCTCGCGGTACGCCGGTCCACGATCGAGGTCACGTTCTTGGGTAACACGCCATTATGGTGCCGGAAGTCATAATGCAGCAGATTGATCCCCGGATACACGGATCCCCAAGCATCCTGGGACCCGCCGATCGGAACTTTGCGGGCGTTTTCCCAATAGTAGAGTTCGGTCGCCAACTCGTACTTGTCGATGTCTGCCGGAATGCCGTTCGGGTATTTCTGGATGAGGATTTGCCGAGTGCTCGAGCAGATGCCGCATCGGTCGTGGAAGTCGACCGTCGGTTGAACCTGGACGACGACGACATATCCGTCGGCCAGGAAGTTCACGAAGTTATGATCGCCCCAGCCGCCGGCCAGCGCCACGCGGTAGGGATGTACTGCAACCGTGTTCTTACGAGACTGCTTTCCCATCAACTGTCTCCATCCGATGACTGCTCATGCATCTACCGTAGATTCACTAACGAAGCAATATATACAAGACCCCCACAACGACGAAAAGTATTGTCGCCATGACGCGGGGATCGGTGAGCGTACCCTCCATCTTGCCGCGTATCGCGTCGAGCGGCCGCGTCCAACAAAGGTTGTCGATCTTTTCCCTGGCCGGCGCGGCCGTCGCCAGGCTGACCACGAAATAAACCATGCTGGACATCAGGAAGAGGTACCAGCCCACCTGCATGAAGGGGATGCCGAGGCGATGGGCGATGATTTGCTCCGTGCCGACCAGTGGGATGTCGATGGCCAGGTAGAGAAGACCGACGACCACGTTAAAGAGCAACGCAGCCATGGCTCCCTGCTTATTGCCTCGCGGCCAGAACACACCCCAGAGGAATATGGTGGTTATGCCCGGAGCAAATGCCATGGGGATCTTGTTGATGGCCTCGAAAATGCTGCCGAACTTCTCGCCCTGAGTCGACCATACCATCGCCAGCACAATGATCACAGCCGCCGTGATGCGGCCAATCAGCACTAGCGCGGCGTCCGACGTGTCCGGTAGCAAGCGTTTGACGATGTCCTCGGCCGTCAAGGTGGCCGTGCTGTTCAACGCGGCTTCGATCGTGCTCATCAGGGCCGCCAGCAGTCCAGCCGCCATCAGGCCGCGGACACCGACCGGAAGCAACTCCTTCATCATGATCATCAGCGTGGCGTCATTGTCGTCGCCGATCTTCTCCTTGAAGAGCACATACCCGATCACACCCGGCAGCACCATGAGGAACACCGGAAGAATCTTCAGGAAGCCGGCGAAGATTGCGCCGTCGCGACCGTCCTTCTCCGTCTTCGCGGCAAGGATCTTCTGCACGATGGTCTGGTCGGTGCACCAGTACCAGATTCCCAGCACCGGGTAGCCAAATAGGATCGAGTACCAGGAGAACTCCCGAAGGTTCAGGCTGCCCGGCGCGCTGGAATCCTTGATCGGTTGAATCATGCTGAGCTGGTCCGGGCGGCAGGCGGCCTTCAATTCGGCCCAGGACTCGATGCCCACGCTCGGCAGCATCTGGATCCCGGCAAACGTCAGGATGGCCGCTCCCACGAGCAGTAGCACGGCCTGAATGGCGTCGGTGATCATCACGGCCTTCAGCCCGCCGAGAATGGTGTAGACGGCCGTGATGACTGAAATGCCGATGATGGACGCCATGTACGGGATCCCGAAGAACTCCTCGAGGACTTTGGCTCCAGCGTAAAGACTGATGCCGATATGCACCAGCAACGCCGACATGATGAAGATGAAGGCCAGGAAGCTCCGAGCGCCGGTGCCGTACCGCTTTTCGACATATTCCGGGAGCGTGCTGATCCTGCTGCGGAAGTAGAACGGGGCGAAGACGATCCCCAGCAGAATCAGGCAGAAGGCCGCCATCCACTCGAAGTTGCCGATCACCAGCCCGTCTTTGTACCCGGACGAAGCCAGCCCCACGAGGTGGATGGTGGAAATGTTCGCACAGAACAGCCCTGTGCCGATGATGGGCCAGCGGAGCGAACGACCGGCCAGGAAGAACTGGTCGGAAGAGGCGTGTCTTCTGTAGCCGGCCAAGATGCCGATGGCCATAATCCCTAGTAGATACGTCACCACGATGATCGTATCGATGGTGGAAATCGTTCCGTCGTTCATACCGCATTTCTCCCACTATTGGGCTAAACGACCATCCGCTTGCCGGCCTTGCGGTCCATGTACTGCTGCTCGATCCACGCATAGGTCTTGGCCAGACCGTCACGCAGCGGCATATCCGGTTCCCAGCCGAGAACCCTCTTGATCATCGTGTTGTCGCTATTACGGCCGGCAACACCCTGCGGGGCATCGAGGTCGTGGGCATGCTTCAGTTTGACGCCGCCGATCTCTTCGGCAAGGCTTGCCAAGTCGTTGATCGAGACCAATTCGCTGGATCCCAGATTGATGGGCGTTGCAATCAAGTCGTCGCAGTGCATGATCATGTCGATGCCCTTGGTACAGTCGTCGATGTACATGAAACTGCGTGTCTGGGTGCCGTCGCCCCAAATTTCGATCGTATCGATGCCGCGGTCCTTGGCGTCGATGACCTTGCGGCAAATCGCCGCGGGCGCCTTCTCCCGGCCGCCGTCCCAAGTGCCGTACGGACCGTAGACGTTGTGGAACCGTGCGATGGCCGTAGCCATGCCGCGCTCATGCCAGTACTCCTCGCAGAACATCTCCGACATGAGCTTCTCCCAGCCGTAACCCCGTTCCGCCATCGCCGGGTAGGCGTCCGATTCCTTCAGGGCACGCACATTGGGGTCTTCCTGAAGTTGCGTGTTGTAGACGCATGCCGAGGAAGAGAAGAAGTAGCGCTGCGCCCCGGCCCGATAGGACGCTTCGATCATGTGCGTGTTGATGAGGATGCTCCGGAGGCATTCGACGCGAAACCGTTCGATGAAGCCCATGCCGCCCATGTCGGCGGCCAGGTTGTAGACCTCGGTCGCGTCCTCGCACGCCCTCCGGCAATTCTTCTCGTTGCTCAGATCCAGGCACAGGCACTGCACCCCCGGCGTGCGCTGATACCACTCGGGCAGCGGCTTCTTGTCGACGGCGCGGATCCTCGTGAAACCGCGGTTGGCAAAGTACCGAACCAGGGCCCCGGCAATGAATCCACCGGCACCGGCAATAACGATCAGATCATCTTTTCTGATTTCGCTCACGTTCGACTCCAGCATCGAGTAACGCCGACAATCCTCGCACGTTTTCCCCTCAGATTCTACATTCTACGGTTCGCTGCTGGAAATGCATCCCCATTTGTGGTAAAATAATCGCCATCTTTGGAGGTACTGTCCGGCGCCGTGTATCTGACCAGCGGAGGGGCCCATGCGCAAGTCGCCACGAATCATCCTACTGCTGGAACCCACCCGTGGATTCGACCGGGGGCTGCTTGCGGGAATCGCCAGATACTCCCGATTCAGCGGCCCGTGGACCTTTTACCGTCAGCCGCACGGGTACCTGAGGTCCAAACGCAGGCTCGACCTGAAGGAACTCTCTGCCTGGCAGCCGGACGGAGCTATCTGCCCAGTGAACCAACTCGATGAGCTTTCGCGTGTCGGCGTGCCGCTGGTCGCGTACGACGTGAACGAATACTCCGGGCCGATACCCTGCGTCCTTTCCGAGGACTTCGAAGCGGGCCGAATCGCGGCCGGGCACCTGTTGGATCTCGGGCATCGCGATTTTGCCTTTTGCGGCTACAGTGGCATCCGCTGGTCGCGGGAACGTTGTCAGGCGTTCTGCGACTGCGTCGCACGCGCGGGGTGCACGGTCAATGTCTACCGACCGCGGCCTCGCCGATCCGCTGCCTGGGCGAAAGAGGAGCCTCATGTGAGGCAGTGGCTGGAAACGTTGCCGAAGCCGGTCGGCATCCTCGCGGCCAACGACGACCGGGCCGCATCGATTCTGGAAACGTGTCGCGTCCTGGGCTACGGCGTGCCGGAGAATGTGTCGGTCATCGGAGTCGACGACGACCAGTACGTGTGCGAGTTGCAGAACCCGCCGCTGTCAAGCGTCAGGATGGCCTCGGAGCAGGCCGGCTATGAAGCGGCCGCCCTGCTGGACCGCATGATCCACCGCAGCGAGCGAATGTCCGGCCAGCGAATCACGGCCCCCGCAACGGGCGTCGCGGCGCGTCAATCGACCAATGTCCTCATGGTTCGTAATGCGGCTGTCCGAAAGGCACTCCAATTCATACGCGAAAACGCCGGTCGGCCCATCCGGGTAAGCGACGTTGTCAAGGTCACCGACCTTTCGCATCGGACCCTGAATGACCGATTTCATGCAGAATTGGGCTGCTCGGTCATCAAGCAATTGACACGAGCGAGGATTGCCTTCATCGCCCGCCTGCTGACCGACACCCAGATGCGAATTCACGAAATCGCGAACGTGGTCGGCTATGAAGACGATCGCCATTTCTCCCGTTATTTCAAGCGAGCGACGGGTCTGACGCCCCAAGCCTACCGGCGAAAGCACGCGCCGCCGTAGGAAAGCTTGATTGACTGAGCGTCACGGTGGAGCCGGAAACGCAACGTCGGATGTTCGCCTAACCCCTTGCTCTACAGAGACATAGGTGCGGTCTTGCTTGAGGGATAAGATGGGCGTTGTGGTTCGGCATGCTCACCGCTATCCTTCTTTGCCCCGCCTGCCCTGTTTCTTTTCGTTGGCGCAAGTGTTCTACGTGTTATAATGGGCCTTGGCGGGCGAAGCGGCGAGTGCTTCGCCGCGGGACCCCTTGCCTTTCCGCCACGCACACGGGGGGAGACCATGGTCCGCACCGTTCTACAAACCCTCGCCGGCTTGGCGCTGGCGTCGGGCATCGCCCAGGCCGCCTCGGCCCACGAGTGGGCGAAAAAGATGTTCGAGGTAACCAACCACGACTTCGGCACCATCGCCCGCGGCGCCAAAGCCGAGTTCGCGTTCGAATTCACCAATCTTTACAAGGAGGACGTGCGCATCGCCGGCGTGCGGTCCAACTGCGGATGCACCACGCCTCGCTTCGAAAGCGGCACGCTCAAGTCGTACGAGAAGGGCGCGGTCGTCGCACGCATCAACAGTCAGTCATTCCTGGGCCATCAGGGCGCCACCATTACGGTAACATTCGACAAGCCGATGCGCGCACAAGTCCAGTTGCACGTGAAAGCGTATGTCTACAGCAACGTGCTTCTGGAGCCGGCTGGGGTGAGCTTTGGGACCGTAACGCCCGGACAACCAGCCCAGCGAACCCTCGACGTGCGTTACACCGGCCGCGCCGAGTGGCGCATTCTCGATGTCCGAAGCCACGACCCTCACCTTGCCGGAAAGCTGACTGAAACGCATCGCGCCGGAAATCAGGTGCGGTACGACCTGACGGTGACTCTGGACGCCGACGCGCCGCCCGGCTATATTCGGGAGCAGATTTGGCTGATAACGAACGATCCGCGGGCAGAGAGGGTTCCGGTGCTGGTCGAGGGCCACGTGTTGCCGGACCTTTCGGTGAGCCCGAGCACGCTTTTCCTGGGCGTGGTACCGGCCGGCCAAAGCGTGACCAGGCAGATTGTCGTTCGAGGACAGCATCCGTTCCGTATCGCCGATATACGGGCCGACTGCGATTGCTTGAAAGGCGTTGCGCCCGCCGACGATGAGCCCAAAGCAATCCACCTCGTCGCGGTCACCTTTATGGCCGGCAAGAAGACCGGAAAGATTTCGGAAACCATCGTCATCGACACCGATTCGGGGAATTCCGTGGAGTTGCCCGCCTATGCCGTTGTGGAAAGTGGAGCGCAATAGCCGACAGGGAGGCTGCTCAAGATTTTTCGCGGGCCGGAATGGGATCTGCCAATCGGTCAACCGCTGCAACCCGAGGGAGAAACTTGCGATGAACAAACCGGTGCGAAGAGCATGAAACGGCACGAACCAACAACGCCGCGGGCCACGCGCAGGGCATTCCTCGGCCGGGCGGCGACGGCCGCCGGCCTGACCGCGGCGCCATGGCTGCTGCCGTCTCCTGTCTTCGGCACCGCCGACGCTCCCCCGCCCAGCGAACGGATTGCCGTCGGTGTGATCGGCATCGGCGCAATGGGCCGTGGGCATCTGCGGCAGTGCCTCGGCCAGTCCGACGCTCAGGTGGTGGCCGTGTGCGACGTCGATACGTGGCGGCGCGAGCAGGCGCAGCGGGTTGTCGAGCAGACCTACGCCGCCGGACAGCCCGACGGCGTCTTTCAGGGTTGCGCCGCGTACAACGACTTGCGCGAGTTGCTCGACCGTGACGACATCGACGCGGTGGTCATCGCCACCGGCGACAACTGGCACGGGTCGGCCACCGTCCTGGCCGCGAGGGCCGGGAAAGACATCTACTGCGAAAAGCCCATCTCGAAGACGATCGTCGAAGCCCGCGCCATGGTCGACGCCGTCCGGCGTTACGGTCGGGTGTGCCAGATCGGCTTGCAGCAGCGGTCGAGCTACGAGTTCCGCAAGGCGTGCCGATTGGTCCGCGAGGGACGTATCGGGAAGGTTCGCGTCGTATACGTGAGCCATCCGGGAACGAACGACTACGTGAGCCTGCCGCCGGACCCGGTGCCCGCCGGGCTCGACTGGAACCTGTGGCTCGGTCCCGCCCCTTGGCGGCCGTACAACCGGCGGCTGCACATCTACGGGAACCCGCCCCACGTCACCCCGTGGCACTTCTGCCGCGACCTCGGCGGCGGAAACCTGATGAACAACACGGTCCACGCCTTCGACGTCGTGCAGTGGGGGCTTGGAATGGACGCAAGCGGCCCGGTCGAGATCACCCCTCCGGAAACCGGCGAGGCGCCCTGCCTCACCTACCGGTACGCCGACGGCACATTGCTTCAGGTCGACTGGCGGCTGGACCCCGGCAAGCATTTTGTCCCGAAAGGTTGGGACCCGGCGACGCGCATCGAGAACTTCGGCGCCGTATTCGTGGGTCAGGACGGGTGGATTCACGTGGGGCGGCAGGGCTACCTGCGCGCCTTTCCTGCGGAGATCCTCGATGAGCCCGACGCCCAGGGCGATTCGGGTTCGACGGTGCGCGGACACTTGCGGAACTGGCTCGACTGCATCCGCTCGCGCACCGAGCCGGCATGCGACGTGGCTGCCGGCTGCAATTCGACCATCGTCGCGCACCTCGGCTGCATCGCCCACTGGACCGGCCAAGCCCTGCGGTGGAATCCGGTCCGTGAAGAGTTTGTCGAGAACGACGTCGCCAACCGGCTGCGCGTGCGCGCCATGCGACCGCCCTGGAAGGTATAGCCCGCAGTCGAGGCGGTGGAGTTCAGCCGGTTTGCGTCTTTGCTTCGCGGCGGGGAGTGGTCAACGCTTGCTCGAGCGGCATGGTTTTCAGCCGGCGGTACAACCCCATGCGCGATAGATTCAACCCCCGGGCCCATTCCGCCAGCGGCATGGTAATTCCTTGATGCGTGAGCAGCGTGCTGCGTGCCACGGCCGACCAGACGCAGTTGCTCGGCTTATACGGCTTCGCCGAATCCTTACGCACAATGTACGGTTTTCCCGGGGGCGGCTCGCCCATGTCGGCGATGAATCGTTCGAACGATTGCCATCGCTTGCACACGGGGCCTCGCTTGGTCATCCGGTGCCAAGTGAGATAGCCGGGCCTATCGCGTTTGCGCGGGCGGAGTTTGGCCGGACATCCCTTGCACTGTGTCGAGTAGCCCATCCGAAGGTTCCCCGCCGCGTAGTCGCGCTCGCTACCGCAAGCCAGGCACCGGCATCGCCAGTAGGTTTGCTTGTTCCGCCTCCCGGCGAATTCCAGGACCAAAAGCTTACCATAAGTGTGCCCTTTGAGGTCCATTATTTCGTTCTTCCTGGGCATAGGCGAAATCCTCCAGCTAAGAGCTTCCAACAAACCCACCGCGCACGCTCGAATCCTCTCTACAAGGCCGCTCGGTTGCGCGGGCTGGGCACGGCCCCCTAAGCGTCGCTGCTTTCAGCCGGCCGGGTCACCATCGACACGGGAGCCCGCGCTGCCTTGAGCCTGGATAGAAAGCCGTCAGGTATTCGTCACTAAGCAGGCGAACTATTCGCCACTCGAGCAATTCGCCCTGTCGACGGCCGCATACGCGGGAAGTCAAGAAAACGTCCCACCGTCAGATCACCTAGTACCCCCTGAAGGACTTGAACCTTCAACCCTCTGATTAAGAGTCAGATGCTCTGCCAATTGAGCTAAGGGGGTAGTGTG
>CAYPWB010000058.1:0-18254 GCA_964414315.1 uncultured Planctomycetaceae bacterium
GCTACCCATCAACTGCCCCACGCACCCTTCTTCCCCGCCGGGCTTGCCCCGGGGGAATCATGACTGATCAGCTACGCCAAACACGCGCCGAACGACGTTCCGGTCATACGGGCCGAAGCCGCCAACGTAGAAGCTGAATCGCAGGACCGGCCGCATTCGCCGGACGTACGCCATGTTATTCATGAAACTCAGGGCCACGTCTACTGGGGCGGCGGCCATATCGCATCCCAATGCGATATGCACGTGGTTGCTGAGCAGGGCAACCCTCGAGAGGAGATATCCCTTCACCCGGGCCGATCGGATGATCATATCGCGCGTCAGGAGCAATATTTGCGCATCGACCTCATGCCATCCCTCTGTATTCTCGATCACAACCTGAAGATTGTGAATGAACTGCCCGTGGCCACTGTAGCGCACTCGCTCGAGGTCAACGGTCGGATCGTGGAACTGAAGCGCCTCCAATTGTTTCTGCACTTGCGGATCGACCATCGGGTGATGCTGGGTCTGACCGTCGAGGTACCTACCCAACGATCTGGCGTTGGCAGTCCCAACGGTTTCGATTCGGTAATTCCTCCGAAAGGCTCGCGGGCATCGCTCGCGCAGCAGGTATTGCAGACGCCCCTTGACCGAACGAATGATGCTCGACGGAGCGACCTCCGGCTTGCTGCTGAGAAAGAACTGCACCAGATCCGGCTTCGTCAGCCGTTGCTCGAGGATCCGCACGCCGTCCGGCTCCGTTGCCCGCACCAAGGAACTTTCCCACTGGCCGGCTGGCGGGAGCGGCTCGCGTGCAAAGAGCGACAACGCCCAATTGAGCTGATAGGCGGCCGTGCAGTTCTCGCACGTGTAAAGCGGCTTCCGAGGCGTCATGAAGCCTGTCCTCGCTACGGGCCAATCGCGATGATATCAGGCTGCCTCAGGGCATGCAAGCATAGCTGGCCAGTCAGAAATCCGGCCGGGGCAGGCCCGGCGGGGACGGAGAGTGTGAGCGGCGAGCCTATCCCGCGGCCAAGTTCATTCCCCGAAGCGTTGCGACCACTGCCGGTTGGCGGCGTCCCAGCCTTCCGAACCGTCGCGGCCGGCCGTGAGGATCGTGTACACCGGCTTCTGGGGCTCGAGCGACTCGCCCGGCTGGAGTGCGATATTGCGCCGCCAGCGGATGTCGGGATGCTGTCCGCCGTGCGGGTTGAGCCAGAAGCGGATGGCCACGCCGCTGCCGCGCGGCGCCACGGCGCCCCAGAACAGGTCGGCTTCGTCGTCCACCCAGGCGTCGCCCGGTGCAGCGGTCCACAGCCGGGGCACGCCGCCGGCGTTGGCCGGCCCGTCGGCCTCACTCGATCCGCCCAACGCGCTGCGCGGCTGGAAGAACACGCCCCGCACGTCGAGCGGCCGGCGGTCGGTGTTGGACAACTCGACGAACTCGACCGCCATCCAGTCGGCCCCCACCGGCAGGACGATGCGCTTTCGCAGCGAGAACGAGCGCATCGGACTGTCGGGCGAGTCGGCCTCGCATATCGCCACGGTGTCGAGCACCAGCAGGCTCCCCTCCACGCGGCCCTCCACACGCTCAAGCCGTTCGGTCCGCGCCCAGCGGTCGACGCCTTCGGTTACGTGATGCACGAGGCTGTGCAGGTGCCCGAGCGACCGGCCGTCGAGGAGCACGTCGTCGGCCAGATTGGGGCTGCCGACTCGACCCCGCAAGGTCAGGCGGCCGCTGGCGGCCGTGTAGGCGTCACCGTCGCGGGTGAAGCGCAATTTCTCGCGTGCGGCGGCTTCCTCGGGATGATCTCGCAGCCACCGGTCGGCCACGACCTGCCACGCCGGCACCCGGAGCGGCGGCGGCTCCGGCAGCCCGTCGATCCCTTCCCGGCGGAATCGTGCGGCGTTGCGATGCACTCGGGTGAAGGTTTCGGTCAGTTTCGGGTAGGCGTGGTTGTCGACATCGACCAGGCCGTAATTGCTGTTTTCGGGAAACGCCCGGCTGATGCCTTCTGCCGGCTCGTCGACCCACATGAAATAGTTGTACCCGAGCATCCACGGCATGCGCAGCAGCGTTTCGGCGTAGATTCCCGCGGCCTGCGCCCGCTCGACTTGCGTGCGAAATCGCTGCCCGGCCCCTTCGGTGCACGGCAGGCCGCTATCGAGGCCGATGAACGACCACTCGGTCAGCAGCAGCGGCCGGCCGCCGGCCAGGGCGTGGAAATGCTCGAACGGGACGGGCAGCGGGTCGCCGCCGGCGTCGTGGTCGTGGTCGAGGGCCACGCGCCGGTTCAGGTCGACGTTGCCGTAGTAGTTGACCGAGACGACGTCGCAATGTTCCGCCGCCGCCTCCCAAACCACGTCGGATACGTGCCCGCCGGCGAACCGGCAGCCGAGGATCATGTGGTCGGGATCGACGCGGCGGATTTCGCGGGCGAGCGTGCCGAAATACCGCTGGGCAATAAGCCGCAGGAACGCGCGCTTGTCGGCCAGCACCGTTTCAGCATTGGGGCCGGTCAATGCGGAGCGCGCGAGGAGGTCGTCGAACGCTTCGATGGGCGTGCCCCAGGCGGCGCGGAAGCGGGCGACGTCGCTGTCGTAACGCTCGGCCAGGAAATGGCGGAGGGCCCGCTTGGCGGAGTGCCCGGCCGGCTTCGCCATCGTCGCGTCGAACAGGCCTGTATCCACGTCGCCGCGGCCCCACCAGGCCAACTCGTTGTCGAGGAAGTACCCGAACAGCCAGGGATCGCCCACCCACGGCCGGCAGGTCTGCTCGACGCGGTAGCGCACGTAGTCGTCGAAGTTCGGGTGAAACACGTTGGGGAAGGCCGAGCAGGGGCGGCCTTCGTGCGGCGTGATGTTCAGATCGTCGTCGGCCGCCCAGGCCATGCCGTCGATGCCCACGAACTGCGAATGGGCCAGCCCCCGGTGGATCATCTCGGCCCCGTGGCCCGCCCCGAGTGAATTGAAGCCCCACCGCCTCAGCCGTTCGGCCGTCTCGACGGCCCACTCGTCGCGGCTTGCGTACTTGGCGTCGTTGCGGTCGCGGTAGGGCTGTGTATTGAGGGCCTCCGACCAGTGGCCGTTGTAGGAAACGTGGTCGACGCCCAGCACGACGTAGCCGCGGCCGAGCGGGTCGATCGTCCACCAGCGACCGTCCTGCTTCTGTAACCGTTCGCGGGGGGACTGTCCCAATTTTCGCGGCACCAAGGGCGTACTTGCCCAACCATCCACCGTTTCCGCCGCGAAAATGGGACTGTCCCCTTCGCATGGAGCGGCGAAAACTGCCCGCGCCGCCCCGTGAACGGCTACCTGCTTCTCCACGCGGAAGAACCCGGTGGCCTCGCCGCGCACGCCGGGCACGAAGTTGTCGCTCCGGTAGGGCGGGAACTCTGCCGCCGCGTCGGGCACGGGGGCGGCGCCGCGGCTGCGAATGACGCGTAGGCTCGCCTCGAACCCCTCCGAGCGCAGCCCCGGCCGGCCCGCCGTCACCGCCTCGGCCGTGAACTCGTAGCGGATATCGGCCAGCACGGCGCCCTCGGCGTCGGTCACCCGCCCCTCGATGCCCTCGGCGTCGAGCGACAGCAGCAGGCGATACGTTTGGCCGGGCTGCCAGGCCGGGCCCGTCTTGCGGCGGCTGCAATGCAGGTTCGCCTGCGCGAGCCACCGGCCGCCGCGCATTTGGGCCAGCTCGACGAACCGGCGGGCGCCCTCGTCGTCGGGCGCTTCGGCCAGGGCGAGCTGCCAGAAGTTCTGCCGGTCGTCGTACACGACCACGCCGGCCACCTTCCACCGCGGCCCGACCGACCGCTCGACGCGCACCTCGGCCTCGACCGTCACCCGACCGCACCGCGGCACGCCGCTCCGCACCGCGAACCCTCCGAGCCCCTCTGCCTGAAACCCCTCCGCGTCGGCCCTCCACGCCAGCGGGTTGAACGTCCACTTCGGCTGCTCCTCCGCCGCCGCGGCCAAGGCCGATACCGTGGGCAGTGCCCCGAGCACAAGCGTTGTCAGTTTCAGCCGCAACGTTGAACAATGGCGCTTTGGTTTCATACAGTTGTTCCTCCAGGTTTTTGCGAGTGTAATCGATGGCCACTCGTCTGTCAAATTGCGATGCCTGCCGCCCGCAGTGATACGGCGGCCCGTCAGTGGAGGTTCACCGTAGGCCTCTGGGTGAGCCCCCTGCGACGGTCGAGGGGCACCGCCCGAGTTGCTATGCTTAGGCCGAAGTGGCCGCCGGGCCGGCGCATGGAGCGTTCGAGCCCGTTACGGTCGACGGGCCGGTGCGTTGGGTCGAGATGATCGAGGACGGCAAGCACCTCCTTCTTTCGCTGAGCGATTTCGACAAGGTGGCGGTCCTCGACGTCTGCAGCGGCAAGGAGTTCGCCTTACTGCCGTGGGCTGACTGCCTGCAGCGCGGCCGCCCTGATTGCGTGGCCAAACTGACTTGCCGCCATTTCACGCGATGCGCCGGCGCCCGTTGGTTGTGATGGTTTCACAACTCGGCGTTTACCCGTCGCTGCCGGCGATACTCCGTCGGCGTGACACCGACGTCTCGGCGGAAGACCTGGTACATCTGCTTTGGCTCGACGAAGCCTACGTTGCGGGCAATGGCCTTCACGGGCTCGTCCGTCTGGGCGAGTTCCCGCTTCGCCCGCTCGATGCGAACGCGGCGGATCTCGGCGGCGATCGATCGGTCGAGGTGTGTGCGAAACCGTCGCTGCAACGTCCGGAGTTCCGTCGTCACGGCGTGGGCGACGTCCTCCGGGCCGATCGGCCGATGCGAGTTGGCGGAGATGAACTCCAGCGCCGCGGCGATCAATCCATCGTCGACGGCAAAGAAGTCGGTTGATTCGCGGACCACCAAGGCCTGCGGGGGCACGAGGATGTGCTTCGGTCCCGCCTTCGATTTGCTTCTTCGGACAGTCGCCTTTTCGTCCATCAACCGATCCAGCAATTGTGCGGCCTCGTAGCCGACACGCTCGTAGCCCATTTCCACGCTGGTCAGCGACGGCCGGGGGTGCAGGCAATACGAGTCCTCGTTTCTCCCGCAAATCAGCGCCACGTCCTGCGGCACGCGCCAGCCGCGCGCCAGGCACGCTTGCGCCACGTATCGACCCATCTGGTCGGCGCCAACGTAGACGCCGATCGGCAACCGCCAGCCGTCCATCCAGTCCGCAATGACTTGCAGGGTCCTGCGCCATGCCGCCAGGTTTCTGTGCGGGTCCATCGAAATCCCGGCTGTCGCACACGAGCAGCCAGCTTCGCGGACCAGTCGCTGAAACTCGCGCCCCTCCAGATCATGAGCAAGGTCGCGGCGCGAAACCAGGGCCGCAAGGTTGCGGAAGCCGCGGGCCAGAAGATGCTCGGCCCGCATCCGACCTGCAGCGGCGAAATCGCCGAACACACCCGGCAGCATGTCGCGCGCGGGAGAGCTGAACCAAACGTTGACCAGTGGCAGGTTGTGTCTGGCGGCCTGTTCGGCCAGTTGCTTCGACGCGCGGGCGATGATTCCGTCGTAGGGCACGGACTTCGGCGATCGCACCAGGAGCGTGTCGCGCGCGAACTCGTCGACGGTGGACGTCCAGCCGCACTCCTGCGCGAAACGCTGCGCACCGGCAAAGACCGCGGTGTGCCGCTTCAAAGCCCAACTCAGGTCGAGCATCACCGCCACGCGACGGGCCTTGTCTCTTCTTCTTGGCATGAATTGTTCCAAGTAAAGGGGGATCGCAGAACCTGGTTCGGCTCGGGGCAAGGTCACCGCTGCGGACATCCCGTCGATCCGCCATGGTTGGCTTCACGAACTCGACCCGCGGAGTGTCGCAAAAACCGTAAAGTTTGTCGTGCAATAGGACGTTTCATAGTTTATAATGCGCCTGAAGTCCTGCCAACAGTCCCCACCCAGAAGCAAATCATGCCGAAACCGATGCCCGCAAAACGCGCCCTGTCACTGACGATCGCCGCTATGCTGGCATTCGCCGTGCCTGCGATCTCGGCCGACGTTCCTGACCCATTGCCCGAGCCCGACGGCCAGCCGGCAGACATGAACAAGCCCGTGCAGGTTTACATCCTGATGGGACAGTCCAACATGGTGGGCATGGGCAAGATCCAGGGCGGCGACGGCTCGCTTGAGTATGCAGTCAAGGAAGAGGGACTGTACCCTTATCTCGTCGACGACCATGGCGAGTGGACCGTTCGCAAGGATGTCCGCAATGTCCGCGTCATGAACAACCGAGGGTTGAACAACGAGTGGATGACCGTTACCGGCAGGACCATCGGCCCCGAGATCGGGATCGGGCATCAGCTCGGGGAGGCCGTCGACGCGCCGGTGCTGATCCTCAAGAGTTGCATCGGTAATCGTTGTCTCGGCTTCGACCTGCTACCGCCGGGGAGCGAGCGGTTCGAGTTCGAAGAAGAAGGCAAGACGATGGTCCACGCCGGCTACAAGGAGTTCGGCATTTGGGAGAAAGGAACGGAGCCGCCGAGTAGCGGTTGGTACGCCGGCACGCAGTACGACGCCGATGTCGCCGCCGCGAAGCGTGTTCTCAAGCAGCTCGACAAGTACTACCCCGGCGCCAAGGAATACGAGGTCGCCGGTTTCTTCTGGTGGCAAGGCGACAAGGACCGCTACCGATCCTATTGGGCCGATCGGTACGAGACGAATCTCGTCCAACTCATCCAGGCGCTACGCGAGGAGTTCGACGCCCCGGACGCGAAGTTCGTCTGTGCCACGCTTGGACAAACCGAAAAGGGGGCCGAAGGCAATGACGGCAAGATCCTCAATGCCATGTTCGCTGTTGACGGCGATTCCGGCAAGTATCCCCAGTTCCAGGGCAACGTCGCCACCGTTTACAGCTATCCTCTCAGCAAGGGCGGCGCGTCCAACAGCCACTACGGCGGCAACGCAGAAACCTACATGAACGTGGGCGAGGCCATGGGCAAGGCCATGGTCGAACTGATGAAAAACGAGTAAACTCAAAGGCGACGAGTATTTCCGACCAATGGCGCTCGATTCTGGTTCCGTCCGGTGCCGTCGAGGCCAATTGCGGAATTCGCATCCAAGTCGAAAGACTACGAAAGAAAAGGGCACGAAGTGATGAGAACGCATTCCTTGACACTCATTTGGAAGACCTTGATCGTCCTGGCGATGGGGAGCTCAAGCGTTTGGGCAGCCAAGCAAGAGGAGGCGGCGCAATCGCCGCTCAACGAGACTGGTCGGAAACTTCAGACGCGGTACGCCGATCAGCTCGAGAAATTGCGTACCGAACTCACCGCCAAGATTCCGCAAACCGATCAGGCAAAGGCCGATACGCTGGACAAGTTCCTCACCAGCGACGCGCTGGACGCCAAGCTCGCGAAATACGTCGTCCTGCTCGAAGCCACGCCCCAAGGCCTGGCCGAGTTCGCTCAGCAGGGAAAAGAGCAGGCGGCGCTGGTCGAGAAGTTGCTCTCCGACGCCGATCTGATGAAGCAGATGCTGGTGGCGGACGGCGCCAGCGCCAAACGGGAGGGCCGCGGCTATGGCCCGGCACAGTACGGCCAGGCCATGAAGATCTATACCGACATCCAGAAGGCGAGCAAGAAGGCCAAGGACGGCGTCCTGCAGCGGCTGGCGCTGGCCATCGCATTGGAACACGCGGTGCCGATTGGGCAGGCCAACCCCGCGGCCCGGACCGACGCCCCCGACACAGTCGATCCGGTGAAACGCTACCTTCATTACGAAAAGGCCTACCTGGACGGCGAGCTGGATCCGGCGTTCGATCTGCTCAGTACCTGGGACCTTCGCATGGTCGTTAACGGGAACGAGCCGGACGAGGCCCTCGCCTGGGGGCGCGAGATGCTCCGGAACTTCCGACCCGACCACATCTTCAACCCCAACGAGGGCTGGCGCTACGTGAGTATCGTCGCTACCGATGTCAAGTATGGGTCAGAGAACGTCAAGTACGACAGACCCGAATTGCAGAGGTATCAGAACATCCTCATGAACGGCGGGGTGTGTGGCCGGCGGGCGTTCTTCGGTCGCTTCATTTTGCGCGCCTTCGGGATCCCGACCACGGCTCGTCCCCAACGCGGTCATGCCGCCCTGGCGCACTGGACGCCCAAGGGCTGGGTTGTCAACTTGGGCGGAGATTGGGGGAGTGGCTGGGCAAGCGGGCCCTACAACCGAGGTGGCGGGCGCAAAGCAGACCTGGATTTCCTGGCCATTACGCAGGCACGCGCCAACCCGGAGGCGTACCTGAAGGTCAAGCGGGCCCAGTGGATTGGCGACGTTCTGGGAGAAGCGCGGATCTTCGGAGAGAGTGAAGGCACCCCCGAGTTCTGGAACGGCGTGGCGCTTCGTACGCAGCGGGTTATCATCGACGAGTCCAAGGCGGTCGCGCTCGACGCACTCGGCGAGGACCTTGGCGAGGCCAACGAGCCCACGATTGCCGAAAAAGTCCTGGCCTCGCCGGTCGCGCCCGAGGACAGGAAGATCACCTACGGCCCCGCCGGCGTCATCTCGATACCCGCGGCCGCATACAGCAAGCCGTCTGGCAACACGGCGGAGGTCGTTGCCATGAAGAGTTTTGGCGGTGGCCAGCAGATCGTTCTCCCGCGTTTCTTCCCTCAGGGCCAAACGGTTCTGCGCGGCGGCACGTGGAAGGGCGACGCCGACGCATGCACGTCCGGAAATCGCCTCCTCAGCGGCGGCTACGGTCGATACGAGAACTGGGGGCTTCGCGCAGCCGTCACGCCTGCCGGCAACGACGCCCCGCGTGAACTGACGCTCGATCTGGGTGACGGTGTAACGATGGAACTGGTCTACATCAAGCCGGGCACCTTCGTCATGGGCGGCGAAAGCACGACCGATGGCAGGTTCCAGTGCGTGGAGGTGCCCAAGCACGAGGTCACACTTACGAAGGGTTTCTACCTGGGCAAGTACGAGGTGACGCAGGCGCAGTACGAGGCCGTCATGGGCTCGAACCCCAGCCGATCGACGAAGGCGCCGGACTGCCCGGTCGACAATGTCAGCGAGGCGGACGCGGTGACATTCTGTGGCAAGCTCGCCGAACAGACGGGGCGCGAGGTGCGGTTACCCACCGAGGCCGAGTGGGAATACGCCTCGCGCGCCGGACGTGATACGAAATGGTTCTTCGGCGACGATCCCTCGCGGCTCGGGGACTACGCCTGGTTTAAGGACAATGCCGACGCCAAATCGCACCCCGTCGGTCAGAAGAAGCCCAATCCGTGGGGGCTCTACGACATCTACGGCAACGTGTGCGAGCGAATTTCGGACAAGTATGCCCGAAACTACTACTCGATCAGTCCCAAAGTGGACCCGACCGGGCCGAGCCAAGGGGAGAAGTCGCGTTTCGAATACACGATCACCGCGCCACGCTCGGGCAAGTACGCATTGACGGTGCGGGTGGTCACGAACCAGTACGAACAGCGACTGAACGTCGCTGTGAATGACGATCAGTCTAAGGCCGTCATCGAAATGCCGTTCACCCTCGGGCAATGGCAGGAATCCGAGCCGGTCACGCTCACACTCGAAGAGGGCGAGAACACCCTGCGGTTCTGGCGCGACCAGCCGCCGCAGTACGGGCTAGCGATCGAGGAGTTCACCCTCACGCCGGTGAAGTAGCGCGTGGCGGAAGTCGTCAGGTTTTCGGCGCCGGGGGTTGCGGACTTGTCCCGCCGAAAAGCCGGCGAGCTTCGCTATTCCACGAAACGAAAAGGCAGCCCGCTATCGAGCGACGCCTGATTGCATAAGACTCCTTCGATGAGGAATGACGCCAGATGCGAGTTTTCACAATATCTGTCATCACAGTTGGACTTGCGTGTCTGTTCGTCGCGGCAACCGTCCGTGCGGCGGTCGATTCGGAGGCGGGAGACGGAGTCCAAGGCTCGGCCGTCGAACTGGGCTTGCCGTTTCAAGACCATGCGATCCTGCAACGCGGCAAGAAGGCACCGGTCTGGGGCTGGAGCAAGCCCGGCATGAAGGTAACGGTCGAGTTTGCCGGCCAATCAAAAACGGCTACGGCGGACCGGCACGGCAAATGGATGCTCGAACTGGATCCGCTCACGGCCAGCGCCCGGCCCGCCGAGATGGTGATCCGCGCCGACGGCGACGATTCGGTCATCCTAAAAGACATCCTCGTGGGGGAAGTCTGGCACGCTTCGGGCCAGTCGAACATGGAATGGCTCGCCGGCAGGTCATTGTGCGCTGACTTGGCGCGCGAGCTGGCGCGCGCGGACGAAGAAGCCCCGATTCGGGAACTGCGTAGTGACACCGTCTCGGCGCTCTATCCGCAAACTCGAGGCACCTCGGAGCAAGGTTGGAAGACGATCAACTCCGCCAGCGGGTTCTCGGCGCTGTCCCTGGCGTTTGCGAATGAATTGTATCAGGAACTGAACGTGCCGATCGGTATTCTGCTCACGTCCCACAGCAACACCCGCATCGAGGCGTTCGCCCAACGCGATGCCATCGAGGCCCATCCCGAACTACAAACCGATGCCAAACTGGTTCACGATGGCGATGTGACGACCGCGCAGGGCCGGGCCGCCTTCGAACAGTTCTATCATGACCTGGCCGCCTGGCAGACGGAATCGGCCCAGCTCGGCTTTCCGCTGGAACGCCCGCTTAAGAGACCGAACTTGCCTGGAATTGCCGGCATGTGGCGAGGGCCGACGCAGTTCTTTAATGGCAAGATTGCGCCGGTTATCCCCTACGCCATCCGCGGGTCCATCTGGTGCCAGGGCACGAGTAACTCAGGCGACAGCCGGATCTACGCGGCGCGTATGGAAGCTCTGGTGAAAGGGTGGCGAGCGGCCTGGGGCATGCCGGAAATGCCGTTCTACTTCACGCAGATGCAGTGCTACGGCGACACGGACCCGAATACCGTGGGCTTCGCCGACATTCGCCAGGCGCAGCACCTGTTCTTCACGAACCATCGCGACCATGTGGGCATGGTCGTGCAGACGGACCTGAATCCGGCTAACTCGGGCGCGATCCACTATCAGAATAAACTCCATCCCGGTATGCGCCTGGCGCGGTGGGCTTTGGCCAACGAGTATGGCCGTAACATCGCCTACACGGGTCCTATCTATAGCGGCTACCAAGTCGAGGGCGACAAGGTGATCGTCTCATTTGAACCGGAAAGCTTGTTTGGCGGCCTGATGGTGGGCAGCAAGGGGCAGGAGCAGGACAGGTCCATCCCCGGCAAGTACGTCGAGCCGGCTCAGCCTACGCCCGGACAGAAGCTGACGCACTTCCGCCTGTGCGGCGGCGACAAGCAATGGCACGCCGCCGACGCGGTAATCGCAGGCGACACCGTGGTCGTATGCTCGCCGAAGGTACCCGAACCTGTCGGGGTCCAATACGCTTACTCCGCGTCGCCGATCAACAGTAACCTGTACAATAAAGCCGGCCTGCCGGCCACGCCTTTCGCGGCGGTCGACGGCAAGCTGATTTTCGTTTTCGAAACCGAAGACGAGCGGAACGCCGCGCTGGAGGAGAAATACGCTCGATACATCGACCCCGACTATCCGATTCTCCAGGTGGTGGAATACCTTCGCGATGGCGCCGTGATCCAGCGCAACGAGCCCATCCAAGTGTGGGGGCATGCCAACCAAGGCGTGGAACTGACCGTAGCTCTCGGAGAGGTCGCCAAGTCCGTGGTCGCCGACGAACGACAGCGGTGGACGGTCACCTTCCCGGCCCGAAAGGCCTCGACAAAACCGATTACCTTGACGGTCCATTCAAGCCATGGTCACAGTCGGACGGTGAACGACATCCTGGTCGGCGACGTCTGGTTCCTGACCGGCAGTACGATGCTTAGCTCCGAGTGGGCTTACAATCAGCGCGACCGGCAGGCGGAACAACCCGCCGCGATGCCCCTGGTTCGCGAGTTCAAGCGAAACACCAAGGCCTCCCAATCTGCAACGCCGAGGAAGCGACGATTTGAGACCGGCGGCGGCAAGTACCGTTCGCACTGGCTTTCCGCCGATTGGAGCAAGGACGGACACGGCGTTACCATGTTCGCCTATCACTTTGCTAAGGCTCTCGACCGGCCGGACGTTCCGCAGGGCTTCATCACCATGTCGTCCGGGCAGGGCGGCCGTCAGCCCCTCATGGCCTCGCCACTCTCGTGGACATCCTATGCGGGAGTCGCGGGGGTCACGCGTCCGACGTTCCGGAAACGTCTCGAAGCGCTGCAATTGCAGGACCCCGCCTCGGGGATCGCTCGGAAAACCACGGCGAAATATGTCGACGCGCTAAAAGCCTGCGAGCGAACCATCATGGACCTCTCGCAGCAGGGCGCCGACATGTCCACGGCTCCCCGGGCATTCCCCGCGTTTCCCTCAGCAAGCGAAGTGATTGACGTGGAGCCGGACATGATTCCAACCCATGCCTACAACTGGTGCGTCAGCCCGTTTACTCCGATGGCGGTGTCGGGCGTGATCTGGATGCCCGATGCGAACAATATCGGCCATACCCCGGCAGACTATGCGGCGGAGTTGGAAGTCTATGCCGGGAGCTTGCCGGGCACCTATGGACAGGAGCACGTGCAATTCCTCTATGCCCAGCCGGCCGGATCGCTGGTCGACGGCATCACCGCGCCGTCGATTCCCGGCGCGAAGCAGGTGACGATTGAAGTGTGGCCAAAGAGCCTGAAGGAACTCGCGACACAACTTGGGCAATTGGCAAAATGATCCGGCGGACCGGAATTGGCCACAACCCATCAGGAGATGATCGGAGATGACACTTGCGAAACGCATTAGTCCATGTGTGGCCATTGCAATACTCGTCACGACCGGTCTTCGGCTTACTGCCGGGGCGGCGGTCGAGGCTGAGGGGCCTCGCGAACCGGCCGCAACACTAGGCGCGCCATTTGCCGATCATGCGATCCTGCAGCGGGAGATGCCGGTCCCGGTTTGGGGCTGGAGCAAACCGGGCACGCAGGTCACCGTTGAATTCGCCGGCCAGCAGAAAACCGGTACCGCGGGCGAGGACGGCAAATGGACGGTTCAACTTGATCCGCTCAAGGCGAGCTTTGATCCCGCCGAGATGGTCGTTGCCGAAAGCACGGGCAAGGAAGTCACCCTCAAGAACATCCTCGTCGGCGAGGTCTGGATGGCCTCCGGGCAGTCCAACATGCAGTGGAACGTCCAGAAGAGCACATGCGCCAAGCTGGCGGCTGAGTTGTCGGCCGAGACCAAGGGCAAGGTCGCTCCGATCCGGGAATTTCAGGTCACGTCGGTGACGTCCCAGTTGCACCCGATCGAGAAAGCTACCGGCGCCTGGCAGGACGGCGGCTACGGTAACTACAGCGCCATTGCTTTCGCCTTCGCCCACAAGCTCTACAAGGAGTTGAACGTCCCGATCGGCATTCTTAACTGCTCCTGGAGTTCCACGTCCATTGAAGCTTGGGTTCCCCGCGAAGGTTGGGCTACCGCCGAGGACGAGCACGGCAAGGCGATTCATCAGAAGTGCCTACAGACCGACCCGAACACTCCGGAGCACAAGGAAGCTTGGGGCGCATTCTACAAGTCGCTGGAAGACCAGATTACCCAGAGCGAGGCCCTAATCAAGAAGGGGGAAGAAGCGAAAGAGATCGGCGCCCCCGTTCCGGGCAATATGAGTGGCAATCGTGACGCGAGCTGGCTGTTCAACGGCCGGATGAATCCGGTCGTGCCATATGCAATCCGCGGCGCCATTTGGAATCAGGGGTGGCACAACCGAGGCGGCGGGTTGACCTACTACGATAACCTGCACAGCATGATCCGCGGTTGGCGTATTGTATGGGACAAGCCGGAACTGCCGGTCTATTTTCACCAGTTCTACTGCCCGGACCAGACGGATCAGCCTGGCATCGACAGCACCGCCGAGATGCGTCTGGGTACATGGTTGGCGCGGGACATTCCCAACGCGGGAATGGCCAGCCAAATCGATATCGGCGGGGCCATCCATTACGGCAACAAGGCGGTTCCCGGCCAGCGCCTGGCGTTGCATGCACTGAAAAACCAGTATGGCCGAGAGGTCGTCGCCGAGGGGCCGATGTTCAAATCGTACGAAGTCAAGGGCGACAAGGTGATCGTCGCGTTCGATTGCGTCGAGGGCGGCCTTGTGGTTGCCGATACCGCGCCGAATCGGTCGAGAGAGAAAGACGCCACTGGTTTTGCCGATCCCAAGGTCATTGCCAACGGCGAGCAGCAGGTGAAGTTGTTCTGGCTGGCGGGCGAGGACCGCGTCTGGCATCCGGCCGGCTTTCAGATCCATGGCGACAAGGTCGTCGTTCAATCCGATGCCGTGAAGCAGCCCCGCGGCGTGTCGTACGGCTCGGGCGGTATCGGCTTCCAGCCCTGTCTCTACAACAAGGCCTTGCTGCCGATGACCCCGTTCATTTACTTCGACAACGAGATGGTCACCAGCCAGACGTGGCCTGACGAGAAGCTGAAGGTCGCCGGTGAGACCGTTGACCCCGCCACCGTCGGAAAGACCTACGAGTACCGCAAGATGCCGCTATTGAGTGTGCAGTTCCGCGAGAACGCCGTGTTGCAGGCCGACAAGCCGGTGACGATTTGGGGATCGACCCGGAACTACGGGGAATGGCAATCCGGACCGGAGGAAGGAGACTGCAAGGTCCATTTCGAATTTGGAGACATTAAGAAGATCATCGACGTGACGCCTGAGATGGCGGAGTGGAAGGTGACTTTGCCGCCGATGAAGGCCGGCCCCAAGCCGTACACCTTGAAAGTCGGGTTTACCATTGACGGCGAACTGGTCCACGAGCGGGTCGCCGCGGGTATCGTGTTCGGCGATGTTTGGTACGTGGCTGCGCCGGCCGGCAAATTCGAGGTCCCGGAAGTCAAGCCGTCCGGCCGGATCGTCCGCATGATGGAGAACCAGTCAAAACGCGACGGCAAAGACGCTCCCAGTCGCTTCAGTGTCTGTGTCTCCCGGACCCCGAAAAACCGCTTCGCTTCCTATTGGAAGGATGCTTCCGGATTGGCTGCCGCACTTGGCAACAGTATTTCCGCCAAGGCAGGCCGTCCGGTAGGCGTCATCTTCATGCAGAGCAAGACGAACGGGCCGATCAAAACTTGGATCGCCGCGGGCTTCCTCAAAGACGCCCCGAGCCTGATGGAAGACTACAAGACGGTGGGCAGCAAGTATTTCGACAACCCCTATTACCTGGCCAATGTGCGGCGCTACATTGCGGACTGGAAACGGTACTGGGGGGAGCATGTCCCTGCGATGCAACAGACCAAGGCCGTGCCGGACGGAAGCGTGTGGGGAAGTTATCCCTCGCCCGAGCCGGTCGTCGGTGATTCCAAGGCAACCTGGACGTACAACGTGTACGTACACGGTTTCACGCCGGCGGCCCTCAGTGGCGTCGTCTTCCTCACGAGCGAGTCGATGACGGCCGAGGACCAGGGCGCCAACTTCGGCCCGGAGATGTCCGCCCTGGCCAACTGCTTCAAGGCCCGCTTTACCCTTGGGCAGGAGGGGGAGGATATCCCCTTCATCTACACCGTTCCGAGTAAGACGCTGGCGCCGAAGCGCACGCTGCCGAAAGGAATCAAGGGCGAAAGCACCGCGGTGGAGTTGAATGACTGGCTGGAACTTGGCGGGGTGCTGAAGGCGGTGGTGAAGTAGAACGACCAGGAATTGAACCCGAAGGTGAAAGAATGAGGACAAGAAGAAGATTCCCCGCCTTCCAGATCGGATTGACATCGGCGCTGCTGCTCTGCGGCTCGATTATTTGCGCCTCGGGCATGGCCGCCAACGTGCCTGCGGTCTTGCCGAGACCTGAAAAGACCTCGCCGTCGGCCGGGAAGGTCAAGGTGTACATTCTGGCGGGGCAATCCAATATGGTGGGGTTCGGTTACCTGCAAGACGCCCGGCCCGTCTATCCGAGCATCTACCTCTCGGCCGACCCGAACATCAAGGTCGGCCGTATGCCGGTCGGGCCTTCGGCGCTTCTCCGGCATGGAGTCTATCAGACTGCCGAGAACGACGCGCCGAAGGGGGCCAGGGTTGCTGTCTATCCGGGAGCCTACGAAGAGGGCGCAGACTACGGCGCCATGAAGCCGGCGAAGGAAGCCACCATCGCCCTGGGCACGGTGGCAGCTCAGTTGCCGGCCATCGAGGGGCCTCACACGGTGGTGGCGAAAGCCTTCATCGATGTTCCCATGAGCGGAACCCACGAAATCCATGCCGGTTTCGAGGACAGCAGCCACGCCGTGGTTTCCCTGGCGGGAGACGAGGTCTATCGCAAAGAGCCCGGCAAAGACGCGGTTGTAGCTCCTGTTCGCCTTGAACAGGGAAAGCGCTATCCCGTGACCATTACCTACATGAAGGGCGGATCCGCCGCGTTCTGGCTCAAGCATATCGAGTTGAAGGGCAAAGGTGATCTGACCACTCTGATTGACGAAGGCAAATACACTTGGTTCGCGGACGAGGAAGGCCAGTGGACCGTCCGCAACGACGTGACCTACTGGGAGACCCGTATCTCTAAGGAGGGCGGTAGCGGCGGCCCGCTCTCGACGACCTCCAACGGCAAGTTCATCGGTCCGGAGGTTCCGTTCGGCTACGTCATGGGCGCCTATCACGAGGAGCCGGTCCTGCTGATCGAGTCGTCCATGGGCAATCGGGCGCTGAACTGGGATTTCCGTCCGCCATCCAGCGGCAAGACCGAAGAAGAGAAGGCGAACGAGTGGTGCGGGAAGGAATACGACCTGATGGTCGAGGGCGTGCACAACACCCTCAAGAACATCGACAAGATCGTGCCCGACTACCAGGGGCAAGGCTACGAGATCGCCGGTTTCGTCTGGTGGCAGGGGCACAAGGACAAGGACGTTCCCAAGGAGGTGTACGAGAGGCATCTCGTCAACCTGATCCAGGACCTGCGCAAGGAGTTCAAGACGCCGGAGATGCCGGCCGCGGTGGCCACGGTGGGCTTCGGCGGGACGGACATGGACCCCGGGCATTTCATGACGTGGGAGGCCCAGGTGGCGGTCGGCGATCCGAAGCAGCATCCCGAGTTCGAAGGCACCGTGGCCAGCGTGGACACCCGTCCGTTCTGGCGCTGCCGGGGAGAATCGCCCACCGGCACAGGCTACCACTACAATCACAATGCGGAGACCTATGTTCTCACCGGCGACGCTCTCGGGCGCGCCATGGTGAGGCTGCTTGGTGGCCAGGCGGAGAAACTGGCACTCCCGGCCAAACCGGGCCAGCACCCGGACGTCGAGACGATCTTTTCGGACGCCGTAACGGGCAATTTCAACAAGCGAGGACCTCACTACGCCCCCGATTACTACCGGGAGATGGGACAGGCGCTCAAACCCATCATCATGGAGGAAATGGTTCCCGCTTTCCTGGAATCTGCGTTCGCCCCCGACAGCCGCGGCTCGCTGAAGGGGATTGTGACGGGCACGAGGCCCGCGAGAATGCCGCTCGATATCCGCAGTGAGCTTGATACTTTGATCGACTACTACGATATGGCCGGGGTTCCGGGTTACGGGTGGAAGCCTTTCGGCCCAGACATGCGAGACGCAACCTGGTCCTATTTCAGTTTCGATCCGCCGGAGAAGCAGGAACTCGAGAAGAGTGACCGGTACCGCGAGATCACCTTCCCGAAAGGGATGGAGAACTGGTTCGCCCCCGAGTTCGATCCGGCGGGGGCAGGCTGGAAGTCGGGCAAAGCACCCTTCGGACGGATGGGCGACAAGCTCGACAGGCTGCGCCCCAGATGCAACGGGCCGCGCTGCGGCTGCAGCGAAATGCCGGCCACCCTCTGGGAGAAGGAAGTGCTCCTCATGCGGCAGACCTTTGACGTTCCGCCGGTGAAAGAAGGGCACGCCTATCGCCTGATCCTCGGCGGGGCAGGCTGTGATCGCACCGGCGAGGGCTTTGCCGTTTACGTCAACGGAAAGCAGCTCACCCAGGCTAATGGCGGCTTCTTCCGCCACACCGGCATCCGCGGCGCCTATGTGTACGATGACATCCTGCCCGAGTTCCAGGGTGGGAAGGTGACGATCGCGGTCATCAACTTCCTGCGGTATACGCACTTCAGGAACAAGACCACCTACTTTGGACCCCATCCCGACTATTACGCCAAGCCCGTGCCTCCCAATGGCCATGTCAGCCTGTGGATGGAGGAGGCCAAGTTGTCCCCCGCTACCCTCGACGCGGCGGTGGACAGGGAATAGGCAGGACCAATTGACGTGCAAAGGTGCAGGATGGCATTTGCCGCGTTCATGGGCAACGCTTGGTAACACCCCAT
>CAYPWB010000058.1:18354-20683 GCA_964414315.1 uncultured Planctomycetaceae bacterium
AAAGGTGCAGGATGGCATTTGCCGCGTTCATGGGCAACGCTTGGTAACACCCCATCACGAAACACCATTCCACCCTAACACAATTCCCTGCGCACTGCCGACGCAGTTGGCCAATACGGCCACGGCTGCACGAATTGGATAGTGAAGAAAAAGTACATCTCCGGCGCCAACGGAGCACTCGCCCAGATCGCCCACGGTGTGACGGACGTGTAGCGGCGAATACCAGTAACGAACTCCTGGAACTTATGTGACAACAAGAAAGGACAAGAAGCCATGAAAGCGAAGACGACGACAGGCATGTGTGTGGCGCTGATCGCCATTGCGATTGGACCGTCGAGCGTATGGGCTGCCAGGCAACCGGCGGCGCAGGAAGTGGAATTGAACGCCACGGGGCAGAAGTTGCTCGTGCGCTACTCGGATCAACTCGAGGCCCTGCAGGCGGAAATCGAAAAGACATTGCCGAAAGTTGACGAGCAGCGGAAAGCCGCCTTCCTGCAAGCATATCAGAACGAGTCGGCGGCGATGGCGGCCGAACTTAATGCGTTGCGGGCTCAGGATCGAAAACCGGCCGGGCATCCGTCGAAGAAGGACTATGAGATCGCCAAGCAGTCCCTCGCGCTGGCGGCGAAGAAGGCGGAGCCCCTGGCCAAAGCTATGCTGGCTGACCTGGAGAAGTTCCTCGCGAGCGACAAGCTGGATGCAAAGCTGGCGAAATGCATGGTCCTGGCCGAGGCCACACCGCGTGGTCTGGCGGAATTCGCCCAGCAGGGGAAAAGGCAGGAGGCGCTGGTCGACGCGCTGTTGGTGGACGATGCGCTGATGAAGCAGATGGTCCTTGCCGACGGAGCGAAGGACGGCAAGTACGGGCAAGCGATGAAGATCTACACCGATATCCAGAAGGCCAGCGCGAAGGCCTCCGACGGGGTCTTGCAGCGGCTGGCACTGGCGATCGCGTTGGAGCACGCTGTGCCTGTGTCGCAGCGGAATGCCGTGGCCCTGACCGATGCGCCCGAGACGGTGAACCCGGTCAGCCGATACTTCCACTACGAGAAGGCTTTTCTTGGCGGCGAGCTGGACTCGGGCTTCGAGGGGCTGAGCGTTTGGGACTTGCGAATGGTCGTCGATGGCAACGAGCCGGATGAAACCCTTGCTTGGGGCCGCGACATGCTCCGCAATTATCGGCCCGACCATATCTCCACTTCCGACCGTCGCTGGCGTTATGTGGCGGCGGTCAAGACCGATATCAGGTACGGATCGCAGGACAACCAATACGACAAGCCCGAGTTGCAGTTCTTCCAGAACATTCTGATGAACGGCGGGGTCTGCGGGCGGCGTGCGTTTTTCGGGCGATTTATCCTGCGCGCCTTCGGCGTGCCGACCACGGCCCGACCCCAGCGCGGTCACGCCGCGCTAGCCCACTGGACGCCCGATGGCTGGGTGGTGTGTCTTGGCGCCGGCTGGACCTGGGGCTGGACCTCATTCGGCCAGGACAGGGATTTCCTCTCGCATACGCAGGCGAGGATGACCGGAAAACCGTTCGAGCAGGTGCGGCGCGCCCAGTTGGCGGGAGCGGCTTTGGGCGAAGAGCGGGCTTTCGGATTCCACTCCGGCGCCTCCGGCTTCTGGAACGGCGTGGCGCTTTACCGGCAGCGGGCGATTATTCAAGAGGCCAAAGCGGTGGCGCTGGCCGCCGTCGGTACGGACATTGGCGAGGCGAATGAATCCAAGGTGCAGGAAGAGGTTCAGGCAGCAACCATTACCGAAGAGGACAAGCAGATTGTCGTCGGCGATGACGGGGCAATCACAATCCCCGCAGCGGCCACCACCAAACCGACGAACAATACGGCAAAGATCCTCTTCATGCCGAGCAATCTGGGTGGAATGCAGTTGCACTACAGCCGGAACGGAAGTCCCGAAGAGTTTGAATACGCGTTCGAGGTACCGGCCGCCGGGAAGTATGCGCTGACCGCGCGGGTGGTGACGCCCAGTTGGAAGCAGCACCTTCTAGTTGCGGTCAACGGCGCCGAGAAGCCGGTCAATATCGCGTTGCCTTTCACCGTCGGCATGTGGGACGAGACAGAGCCGGTCGAGGTCACTTTGGTCAAGGGCCGGAACGTGCTTTGCTTCTCGCGCGAGCATGAGCGTCTCAAGGGCGTGACCATCAAGGACTTCACCCTCAGGCCGCTGAAATAGTGTCTCATGGCGAGAAACGGTACCTCCTTGGGCAGACGGAATAGTTGGGCGGACTGAATACACCGCCCACAATGCGGGCTTTCGGGCCTCTCCGTGGGAATTGACGGTCTGGGAAGCTATCACCCAAAAGATCGTC
>CAYPWB010000059.1:0-16543 GCA_964414315.1 uncultured Planctomycetaceae bacterium
GTGCCGTCCGCTCGATTGGGCAGAACCCCTTCGTTCGGCCAACTGATTGGCACCTGGAAGCGGACAAGCCGAAAGCGCATGCTACGCCGCCGCCCGCTGGCACGTTTCGGCGGGCAGGACGGGCTGGCCGAGGGCCTTTTCGTAAGCCTCGCAGGTGATTTGCGCGGCGGTTTCCCAGGTGAGGTAATGCCGCACGTGCTCCGCCAGGATGGGGCTGCGGCCCTGCTCGACGGCGGCCAGGACGGCGCGGCGGATGCCCTCCGGGTCACTCGGCCGGATATAGTGGGCCAGGCTGCCGAAATACTCCTCGGCGCATCCGCCCTCGGTCAGCACGAGCGGCGTGCCCGACATGGCCGCCTCGAGCGCCGCCAGGCCCGGGGTCTCGAACCAACTGCACAGGGCCAGGCAGGCAGCGGCCGCATAGGCGCTGGCCAACAGGCGGTCGGTGTGGGCGAGGCGGGGTACGAACACGGCGTCTTTGCCCCCCGCCCGGCGGCACGCCTCGAAGTAGGCTTCGCAGCCGGGCGCCACGTCGCCCAGCACCACGACCGGCACCCCCGTACCCTGCATGGCCCGCAACAAAGCCACCTGATTCTTCCGCGGCTCGATCCGCCCGGCGCACAGGACGAAATCGCGCACCCCGGCCAGGTCGATGAACGGCTGCGGGTCGGCTTCGGCGAAGCGGGGATCGGCTCCCTTCGGGGCAATGTGAATCCGGTCGTTCGGCACGCCGAACCGGCGGCTGAGTTGTTGGGCCTCGGCGTGCGAGTTCGGAATCAGTACGTCGACCGAACGGTACAGCCGCCGACGCCACGAGGGCGCCCAGGGACACAACATCGTCGCCGTCCGCCGGCAGTTGGCCGCCACGCTTGCGAACCACGGGTTGCTGCCGCCGCGGCCCGCGTCGTACCAGGCCGCCGTCGAAAGCACCACCGCCACCCCCTGCCGCCGCGCGGCTTGAACGAGCGTCTGGTGCTCCGGCAGGCTGCCGAACAGGTGCAGGCAGTGGCATTCCGCCAGCGGATCCTGCCAGGGCCGCCAAAGCTGGGCGTCGACCTTCAGGCCGCACAGCGCCTGGGACAGCGACTGCATTTGCACTTCGCGCCCCCCGGGCGACTCGAGCGCCGTCAGCCGGCCGGCCAGGTAAATCCGCGGGCGATCGATGCGACGAATGGGAGTGGCGGCCTTGGGAACGCGAAGCAATTGCGGGTCGAGGGTTGGGGTCGGCATGGTATGGCGATGACTCCTGGATAAGGACCGGGCTAGCCGCTCAACCGGCGCAGGGTGCGCGCGGCCCAACGGCGCCAGTGGGTTGGCTCAGTCTCGTCGGAGGGCGTTTTCCCTCCCCGATCGAACAAACGCAGCAGATGATCCCCGAGCCCGTGCGGTCCGTCGACCCGCACCGGCTGGACCGTCGGCCGGCGCGAACGGTTCTCGTAGGCAATCGCCCCGGGCGAGAATCGCGTCGTCGACCCGGCAAGCGGAAGCCGCGCCACCCGCTCGCCGCGCCAGTATTCCACCGCCACGGGCCAGCGGCGCGAAAGGCCTTCCGCCAACACGGTGTATTGTTCGCCGTGGCCCTCCAGCCGCAGCCGAACCATCGCCCGGGCCCGCCACCAGGCGGCGAACCGCGTGAGCGTGGTCGGCCATACGGCGGCGAAGCCGGCTGCCGTGTCGAACACGGCCCGAAGCACCTGCGGATAACGCCCCAATCGGCCGGTCGGGTGCCCGTGAAAGAAGACCGGTTCGCCGGCGTGGTACTTGGCGCGAGCGATCTGGCGGAAGTAATCGCATGCCGCGCGGACCGCCTGCTGCGCGGCCGCCGCCCGGCGAACTCCCTCGCCTCGCACGTTCGCCAGAAACAGTCCAAGGGTAATCGGGTGTGCCGGCATCTGGAGCACGGAACTGCCGTCGGGCTGGAACGGCCAGTCGTCGTAGGCCCGGCTGATTTCACTGCTGTGCCCAATGCCCAGCCGGTCGAGTGCGGCCGCCAGGCTTCGGTGGTATTGGCCGCCGGGCGCGCTGAACCCCGAGGGCGTCAACCCGTTGCGCTCGAGCACGGCCATTCCCCGCTCGACGTTCTCGTAGTTCTCGGCCTCGGTGCGGTACACGCGATGATGGTACCCGTGCGAGCCGACGTCGAGCCCGGCGAAATGCCCGAGTATGTCGGCATGCGACTCGTACGCCTCGCCGCTGAGGTAATGGCTCGTCGCGCCGGAGTAGTCGCCCAGGGCGGCCAGCGTGCTGCGAAAGTCTTCCGGATCGTAACGGTCGTGGTCGATCCGGAAGTTGACGGCGCTGCGGTACGGGAACGGATAGGCGGCCAGGGTCATCCACACACCGCCGGCCTGTTCGATTCGCTGTCGCAAGCGGGCGATGATGTGTCGCCGCACCTGCCGGCGGTCGACGCGGGCAACCCGCTCCGTGAGCGCCAGCCCCGTCACTTCCCAGCGACATTGCGCCGAGCCCTCGTCGAGCATGGCTTCGAAGGGGTCTTCATCGCAGCCGCGACGTAGCGAATCGATGTCGATCGGCACCTGCCAGGCCGCCGGCGGCCGATCGAGGCCGCGCCGACCATCGAACAGTACGAACCGCCCCTCGGGCCGGTCGCCCCGCTCGCACGTGGGAACCCCTTCCTGCCGCAGTGCCACCACCAGCCCGCGCGGCACGCGATCCAACTCCAACGGCAGTAAGGGGAACGGGTTCATGCAAGCACTGCGGGCATCCTGCCCGATGGGGCCCGTGCGGGCCGAAAGTCGTTTCCCAGCACGCGCAGCCGCCACCGTGCGGCCGCCGTCCGACATCCTGGGCGGCACAAGATACGCTCAAACGACGGATGAGGTCAAGATGAATCGGCCGGCGCGCTGAGTGTGCCACTGGCTCCGCCAGTGCCAAAGGGGGGAGGGTGGCCATCGGCCTGTCAAGGAACCGACCGTCCGAGCCTTCGGAGCCGCCCAACGGAAGGGGGCTCAATGTGCCGTCAAGCACTGGCACAGCCAGTGGCACACACTTCATGGCCCGTCAGGCACTGGCACAGCCAGTGGCACACACTTCATGCCCTCGTCAAGCACTGGCACAGCCAGTGGCACACACTTCATGCTCCCGTCAAGCACTGGCACAGCCAGGGGCACACACTTCATGCTCCCGTCAAGCACTGGCATAGCCAGTGACACACAATGTCGCCGGCACTGCTTGCATCTTCGCCATCCTTGGCTCCTTCGCGGGCGGTCTTCCCCGCTGTATGCCAAGCCCGGCTATTGGTGGGCGGCAACCAGGTGGGGCATGTACAGCGCTTTGTGGACCAGCTCGACGAGTACCTCGGGGTCGAACGGCTTACGCAGGTAATACGTGCCGCCGACCGCATGGCTGCGGCGGATGATGTCGGGAATCTGCGCCCCGGAAAGGAACATCACCGGCACGTCGCGCAACGCATCGTGCGACTTGATCTCTTCGCACATCTCCAAGCCGCTGTGGCCGTGCAGGTTAATATCGGAGATAATCAGTTCCGGAGGCTCGGCGAGCGCTCTTTTCAGGGCATCGGCCGCCGAGGTGCACAGCACGCACCGGAACCCATCGGCGCCGAGCGCCCCGGCGACTTCGTTCAGTACGGATTGCTCGTCGTCGACCACCAGCACGAGGGGCGCATCTTGCGAAGACGGGAACATGGTTTCTTCTCGGGGTGAAGTGTTGCTTGTTAGTATCTAGCTTCGGCCCGCCCGGCTTGCCGATTAACCCCGCTTTCGCCTGCCCCCCCGACCCGCGCTACCGCTCTATTCCTCACACTCGCGAACTTGCCGAGCAGGACGACGCGCGCCCCCCGGTGAACGATTACCCCGGCGGTTCCGTCAGGCGGAACGTGACGCGGTAGGCCTGATAGCCTGCCTCGAGTTGTTCCGGGTAGAGCGTCTGGAGTTCCGCCCGCAAGGCGTCGGCCGTTTCGAATCCGTCGGGCCGGGCGTCGTCGTCGGTCAGGTCTTGCAGTTGCACTTCCTCGACGGCGTCGACCGCGATATAGCCCGCCCCGGGAATATAGCTCCGCTGCCCGGCGCGCATCCGCCGCCACTTCCACAGGCGGATGGTCTGCGTCTTCTCGCCGGCCCGGATCGCCGGAAGGAACCGTTTCTTGAACAGCAACATGGCCGGTAGCCTATCCGGAACGGCCCGCGCGTGTCAACCACGACGCACCTTGTGTCCGTGCAAGGTGGGGTGGAGTGCCGACCGGGGAGTGGCCGTCCTGAGTGTGCCACTGGCACACTCAGTGACACATACTTCATGGCCCGTCAGGCACTGGCACAGCCAGTGGCACACACTTCATGCCCCGTCAGGCACCGGCACAGCCAGGGGCACATACTTCATGGCCCGTCAGGCACCGGCACAGCCAGTGGCACACACTTCATGGCCCGTCAGGCACCGGCACAGCCAGGGGCACACACTTCATGGCCCGTCAGGCACCGGCTCGGCCAGGGGCACACACTTCATGGCCCGTCAGGCCCATTTCCTCCCCTCGCCCTCCGCGGCAGGCGACGGAATCATTTGTATCGATTATGCGGTTCGTTTGGGCGAGGCTGGCCTGTTGTGGCGTGTGCGGGGGCCTTTTTTCTTCCGTAGGCCGCACGGGATGCCGAGAACGATTCTTGGAGCACTCCCCATACCAACCATGAAAAAATCGACGCGAACTCAATTTGCCTAAAGTCCGCAAATTACCAGGTCGATACCGCTCCATAGATGCGTTCGCGCAGGTCCGCTGTACACACCGTGTAGGCGGCTGCCGGCTGCGTAGGCCGGCGGAAGGCCGCGCGCGTCCCAATGGCGTCACCACCAGAATGGGAACTACACATCGCCGTACCTGCTTTTGCAACGGGGCTTAGCAGGCGGTGCAGCTTCGGCCGAAACCGTTTTCCCGCAAATCCGGCGAAGCTTGGTCCAAAGTCCTAAAACGAAGGGGTAACTGCAATGACCCGGATTAACACGAACACGAGTTCGCTCAACGCACAGAAGACGTTGACGCGCAACACGCAGGACCTGCAGAAGTCGTTGACCCGGCTGAGCACTGGTTTGCGGATCAACTCGGGCAAGGACGACCCGGCCGGCCTGATCGCCTCGGAAATTCTGCACAACAACATTGTGGCCACGCAAAAGGCCGTCAGCAACACGCAGCGCGGCAACCAGATGATTGCCACGACCGACAGCGCGTTGGGGTCGATCGGCAGCCTGCTGCACGACGTCCGCGCCCTGGTCACCGAGGCGGCGAACACGGCCGTCATGAACGACGAGCAAATTGCCGCCAACCAGTTGCAGGTCGACTCGGCCTTGGAGGCCATCAACCGCATTTCCCAGGTGACGAAGTTCCAGGGCCGCCGCGTATTGGACGGCAGCCTCGACTTCATTACCGACGCGAACACCATCCCGCAAATCCAGAACCTCAAGATCGACCAGGCGAACCTGGGCGTCACCGGCGAAATGGACGTGTCGGTCGAGATCGACGCCGCCGCCGAGAAGGCCCAAATCACGACCTCCTCCGGCGAGTCGCAGGCCACGGCCGACCTGAAGTTCGCCGCGAAGACGAAGTTGGCAGTGGACGCCGCCACCGACGGCAATCTTTACATCCAGGCCAATTCGCTCTCCGAGGAGTTCGATGGTGTGGAAGTGATCGTCAACAAAGCCGACGGAAATACACTGGGCGTCGAGTACGACGCCGGCGAAAAAAGACTGACGATTACCATGGACGACGATGCGGACGACGTTGATGACTTGGTTGACGACATCAATGATACGGGTCTGTTCACGGCATACACGGACGCCGCTGGCGCGATGGACGACGTGGCCACCGGCGATTTCAGTCAGGACTACGTGACCGTCACCGCCGACTCGCGCGGCACCGACTTCAACGACGTGAAGATCAAGATCGAAGTCGACGACACGCTGCTTGCTGAGGCGCCGACGGCTACCTACGATTCGAACGCCAAGGAAATCACGGTCAAGATCGCCAGCGATGCGGCCGACGCGCTCGACAACGGCTACGTAACCCTGGATAACATTGCCAGCGCGATCGACGGCCTGGCCGATTTCTCCGCCGCAACAGACTCGGGCGGCACGTACGTGTTCGGCACGCACGAGGCCGATTCGCGCACCTCGGCCAGCACCGGCGCTACGGGCTACCTCAAGAGCGCGTTCTCCGACGCCACCCGGGCTCAGGCTACCGTCGACTTCTCCGCCGGGGTCAAGAAGACGTTCACCGGAACGGACGACAGCCAAGACATTTACATCAAGTCGACCGCACTGGGCTCGGCCTTCGATCAGGTCGACATCTCGTTCGTTGCCGACGCCGCCGCCCAAGGCGACGAGACGGCCGAATGGGACGCCACCGCCAAGTCGCTGGTGGTCCACTACAAGGACGACGAGTCGACGATCGACGACGTCATCGACGCCATCGACGCGACGGGCGCGTGGGACGCCGTGCTGCTTTCGGGCGAAAACGGCGCCGACACCATGAAGGCTTCCACTACGCAGACCAGCGTGCGGACCGGCATCGACTCCCTCACCATCGAGGCGATCGAACCGGGGGCCAACTACAACAACATGCAGGTGCTGTTCGAGGCCAAGGAAGGGCAGACCGACCCGGTGGCCAAGTACGACCGCGAAAGCAACACCTTCACCATCACCGTCGACTACGACGAGGAAGACCCGATCGACCTGGTCGACGTCGCCGACGCCATCAATGAAGTGGACGGCTTCGCCTCCTACTTCGTCGACGACGGCATCGGGCACATGTTCGGCGGCGGGGTCGACGCCACCGTGGTCGGCAACACCGGCTCCACCGGCGGCAACACCCTGCTGGACGACCTCGTGCTCGAAGTGTCGGGCAGCCAGGGTATGGAGGTGTTCACCTTCAACGAGGGGACGACCTCGAACCAGGTGGCCTCGGCCATCAGCCTCGTGGCCGACGCTATCGGCGTCGAGGCCCGTCAGAACCGCGACCTGATCACCATCGAGTCGACCACCTACGGGTCGGACGCCTTCGTGGGCCTCAACGTGATTCAGGAAGGCTCCAACGGCATGCTCAAGCGAAGCGTGAGCAGCTTCCGCGAGGACGGCACCGACGTCGACGCCAAGATCAACGGCGTCCAGGCCACCTCGGACGGCAACAAGATGTGGATCAACACGGCCATGCTGGCCATGACGATCGACGTCACCGCCGAGACGACCGACGACTTCAAGTTCGCCATCACCGGCGGGGGGGCCCAGTTCCAGCTCGGCCCCGACGTGGTGACCAACCAGCAGGTCCGCATGGGCATTCAAAGCCTCAACACGGCCCGGCTGGGCGGCGTGAACGGCAAGATGTTCGAACTGAAGACCGGCGGCGCGGCCGACCTGAGCACCGACCCGAACCGGGCCGCGAACATCCTGCTCGACTCGATCAACGTGGTTGCCGAGCTTCGCGGCCGGCTGGGGGCCCTCCAAGGGTTCACCATGGACACGAACATCAAGACCATGGAAGACACCATGGAGAACATGATCCAGGCCGAGAGCCAGATTCGCGACGCCGACTTCGCCGTCGAAACGGCCAACATGACCCGGGCCCAGGTGCTCGTCCAGTCGGGTACCACGGTGCTGTCGATTGCCAACCAGAACCCGCGAAACGTGCTGTCGCTGCTGCAATAACGCAGCCACCCGTTCATTGCATGAACCCCCTGCCCCGCCCGGGCATTTGCCCGGGCGGGGTTTTTCGTTTCGCCCAAAGTAGCAGGCACGCTCCGTCGTGCCGTCCGCTTTAGCAGGCAGAATGCCGACGTTCGGCCGAATGGCTTGCACCTGGAAACGGAAGTGCCCCGTCTTCGCCGTTCACGAAAGCGGCAACCAGCGTGCCTGCTGCTTCGCTGAGGCATGTCGACTCGGAAAGTCGACCAACAGTGGGCGAACCGCACGGCGCCGCTTGGCCGCAAGAAGCGGTCGGATTCTGCCGATTGTAAGGATATCCGTTCCCAGGGGACTGTCCCGATTTTCGCGGCACAGCGGGCAATTTGCCCAATCGGCCAGTCGCTACCGCCGCGAAAATGGGACTGTCCCCTTCGCCTGCAGTGGAGAAAAGACAGCCCGCGCCGACCGCCCGTAAACGGTTGTATCGCAAGGATACCCGCGATTGTGGGAAGAACGGGGAACAAGTCCTGCACCAGAGAGGGGCCCGATGTCGAAAAAGACGAATCGCCGGCGGAAACAAGCGACCCGGCGCGCCCGAGACGGCAAAACCCGTCACAGCGCCCTGGACCAAGGAAACGCTCGGGCCTCCACGGCTTCGGAGCAACCGGAGCGACACGACATGCCTGAGAAGGCGCCCGGCGACATGTTCAGCCTTTGGGTCACGCCCCCGGCGTCGGGTGGGCCGCAACGCCGTATCGACAGCGGCCCCGCGCCCGGTGTGCTGACGTTAGGCAATATCGGCAAACCGCGCGAGCGGCCGGCCAACGTCCAGGTGACCCTCGGCGCGGCGCCGCCGGAAACGCCGAACGGCCGTCCGCCGTTCGACCCCAAAGAGGTGCTCCGCCGTTACGTAGGCGGCGACCACGCCGGCGCGGTCGACGCATGCCGGCAGGCTCTGGAGGCGTTCGGCAAGGAGTCGATCGATATTCCGACGCCCGAATTCCGGCGTCACGTGAACACGTTTGTCGAAACGCTGCTCTTTTTGCTTTCCCGCCCCGACCTGGTTCTGACCCGCTCCCAAACCGGCCAGTTGATGGCGGGCCACCATATCCTGGCCAACCTGGCGGCCATTTCCGTGTTCAAGTCGACCGATGCGCACCTGGCCCTCATCGGCGATCAAAGCCGCAACTTCGGGAAGACGCTGCTGCTGCACTCCGTGCGGAATCGACAGTACATCGACCCGAAGCAGTTCTTCGACGCCGATCCGCAGTTGGCCTCGATGTGGTACGCCACGTACGGCATCGGCTCGGTTGCCCCCATTGCGGAGCACGTGTGGAACAACCTGAAGCGGCATTTGTCGTACGTCGACGACCGGCTCCAAGTGCCCGACCACCGCATCAACGGCCTGCTGTTTCAGGCGACGTACGTCGACGACGACTGTGCCCGGGCCATCAAGACGCGTTTCAACGCCGACATCCAGCGGCAAATCGGCAGCGCCGGGCCGAAGCTGGCCCCGGTGCGCGATCGGATTGCGATCGTCTCGGGCAAATGGCGCCACGGCACGGCCGTCTACCGTAGCATGTCGCCGTTGGTCGAAACCTTGAGGGCAAAGTACCGCCTTACGCTCGTGTGCCTTGGCGAAATGGACTCCAGTGTGATTACCGACGGCTTCGACGAGGTGCGGAACGTGGTCCAGAAAGGAAGGACCATCGACTGCACCAGTCTGAATAAGACCGACTTCCAGTTGGCGTTCTTTCCCGACGTCGGCATGACCAGCGAATCGATCTGGCTGTCGAACATGCGGCTGGCGCCCATCCAGGCGGTCGGCTACGGGCACCCGACCACCACCGCCGGCAGCCGCGTCGATTACTTCATCGGCGGAGCCGAAGTGGAGGTGCCCTCGAAGGCACAGGAGTTCTACAGCGAGCGGCTGGTACTCATTCCCGGGCTGGCGGCGGTTCCCGTCTATCCGACGTATTCCCCGCAATTCCCGAAGCTGCAGAACGACCGGATCGTCGTCAACCTGCCGTGGGGCGTGGCAAAAGTCAACTATCCCATGGTGCGGCGATTGAAGGCGATCCGCGAGCGGCTGAATCGGCCCGTCGCGTTCCACTTCCTCCCCGGCTCGGGCCTGGACCGCTACAACGCCGTCCCCGTTGCTTTGGACGACCTGGGCGCGATCCTGGGCAAGGACGCTAAGGTGTATTCCAATCGGGCCTACACCGAGTACATGGAGATCCAGGAGCAGGCCCACTTCTCGCTCGACTCCCACCCCTTTGGCGGCTACAACACTATCGTCGACTCGCTGCACCTGGGCAAGCCGATTGTTGCGCAGGAGGGCGACCGGTTCTACAACCGGGCCAGTTCCGCCCTGTTGCGCCGCCTGGGACTGGACGAGTTGATCGCCCATAGCGAGGAGGAATACATCGACAAGGCCGTCCGGCTGGCCACCGACGACGTCTACCGCACGGACCTCTCCAACCACCTGCGGAGCACGAACCTGAAGGCGCGGATCTTCGACGACGACAGCGCCCAATACTTCCGTAAAGCCATCGATCACCTGATCGATAACCACGAGCGGTTGCAGGCCGAAAGCAGCCGCGAACCGATTTTCATTCGATAGAACGGGTATTCCGCCTCTGGGTGCGAAGCCCGGCAAATCAGAAGGCACGCTCCGTCGTGCCGTCCGCTTCAGCAGGCAAAATGCAGCCGTTCGGCCGAATGGCTTGCACCTGGAAACGGAAGAGCCGGCAGAACAACTGCACGCAAGCTGGAAGCTTACGCCACGGGGAATTCTACGGCCCTCAGGCAAGCTTGCTCGTCGTGGGGCCTCAGAGGCTGCCTGAGAACTCCCCTCTCCCGGAGGGAGAGGGGGCGTGGATCCGAGCCTTCTCGGACAGTCTCTAAACCTCCGCGCCCGTCGCGGCATCCAGGCCCGACAGGTTCCACGGGTGGCCGCCCAGCGGGGGCGGCAGGTGCGCGTGCGATTCCGCCCGGCGCCAGGCACTGCCCTTGGGACGGGCAACCTGACGGTAGGGGTGTTCGTCGCGGAAGTAGTCGATCAGCCGCCCCTGGTGCTCGATGAGCACCGTCTCGGCCCCGATGCCCATCCGCTGCATTTCCAGCACGATGTCGGCCGCCCGCCACTGCGTGGCAATGATGATCAGATCGGCCGGCTGCTCCAAGAGCACGTCGCGGAATTGAATCTGCTGCCCGGTGCCGGGAACGAAGGTGCCGGCCTTCTGGTAGTCGGAGTCGACCACCAGGGGGAAGCGCCCGGCATCCATGTTGCACTGGCCGATCAGCGCGGCGGCTTTGCCCGTGCCGCCCCAAATGGCCACCCGCCGCCCCGACCGCGCAATGGCGTCGAGCTGCACGGCCAGCGTTTGCGCGGCCTGCCGGGCGTGTTCGCCGAACGCAAACGCCCGGCGGGCAATCTCCCGCCGGCTCGTCGCGGCGGCCAATTCGGCCACGGCGTACACGACCTCGCCGCCGTAGCCTTTTTCAAGCAGCTCGATTTCGGCGCCGCATCGCTCCAGCATGCACCGCAGCGAGTGCGAGGTGAAATGCGAGTTGTGTTCGTAAAAGAAGTCGGCCGTGCGGCAGGTTTCCATGGCCAGGTCGACGCACGGCACCTCGACGAATACCCGCACCGGCAGCCGCAGCCAGCTTGCGGCGAAGGCGATTTCTGCAAGCAATGCCAGCGGATCGACCAGGTGCTCCAGCACGTGCCGGGCGACGATCATCTGCGGCCTCAGTTCCGCCAGGTGCCGCCGGGCGAGAAACAGTTCGGGCCGGGCCTCAATGGCTCCGTCGCCCGTATCGACCTCAGCGTTCGGGTCGAAACCGACGTACCGACCCCCCGGCCGAGCCACCGCCAAGGCCCGCAGCAGATGGCCGTCGCCGCAGCCGATTTCGACCACGCAAGGCCGCTCCGGAACGGCATCGAGAATCAGCCGTTCGACCTGACCGAGGTGGTCGCGCCAGATCGTTCCCAAGTTGAACATCTTGTTCGGATGCTTCGAATAGGGAACCTGATCGTAGTCGAACTCGGGGTTGTACACGTGGCCGCAGTCGACGCACCGAACGAACTTCAGCCGAAAGCGGGGTAAGGCTACGGCTTCCTCGCGCGACTCCGGGAAAGCCAGGGTGGCCAGCGGCTGTGATCCCGCATCGAAAAAGGGCATGGCCACCGTATGCGCACAGGCGGGACATCGGCAGTCGAAACGCGCGGTCGAGGGCGATGGCTCCATGGGAGGGTACTCGAATAGGCGTAAGGACGAGCGAATACCGCTGCGCGTGCAACGGGCGTAAGGCGCCAATGGCGTGGGACAGGCTGGAAGCCTGCCCCCTACGGAAGGATGGAAGCCTGTGCCACGTCTCATCGAGAACGGCTTTCCCTTGGTATCGGCCCGGTCGGCGCCGTAATCTGAGGAGAATCTACCGGCACCGGGGGCGCCATTTGCATCGCCGTTATTTTCCCTAGACGCCACAGGCTCCCTATTACTCGGCCTCCAGGTTTCCATCAAGGTGGAAAATCCGGTGCAATCGCTCAGACTTGCCGCAACTGCCGGTCGATACTTAACGACAGCATGATTCTGCGCGCAAGCAGACACGATAGGGGGCCAGCATGGGGCGAATCCAAACCAATACCGGCCTGATCACCGGCGTGCCCATCAAGGACACGGTCGATCAGCTCATGGAGCTGTCGGCCGTCAACCGCGACAGGCTCACGCAACGCACGGAAACGCTGCGCGAGGAGCAGATGGCCGTCGGCATGCTCGGCAGCCTGATTTATGCCACGAAGGCGTCGGTCAACAGTCTCGGCAAGGAGTCGACCTACCAGCAGCTCAAGGCGACTTCGAGTAACCCCGATGCGCTATCAGCGACCCTCAAAGGCAAGCCCGCCAAGGGAACCTATGAGTTTACCCCCCTGCAAATGGCTCAGAGCCAGAAGCTGCTCAGTTCGGGCTTCAAATCGGCCTCCGACCCCATGGGGACGGGCGTCGTGTCGGTCCGGTTCGGCGACCACGTGGAGCGGGCCGCGTCGCTCAGTCTGATCAACGGCGGCACGGGGTTCAGCCGCGGAAGAATCCGCATTGGCGACCGCAGCGGCGCAATGGCCGAAATCGACCTGTCCACCGCGCGAAACATCGACGACGTGCTCGACGCCGTCAACCGCAACACGGCAATCAGCGTGACCGCCACCACGCGCGACGGCCGGATCGTGCTGACCGACGACACCGGCCTGGAAAACGCCAATCTGCGGGTCCTCGAAGTCGGCGGGGGACGAACCGCCGCATCGCTCGGGCTTGAGGGAGTCGACGCAGCCGCCTCCGTCGCCGAAGGGACCGACGTCTTCCGACTGTTCGACGACTTCGACCTCGACCTGCTCAACGACGGACGCGGCGTGTCGGTCAGCAATGTGCTGCCCGATATCAGCTACACGCTCCGCGACGGCTCGACCGGCAACATCGACTTCTCGGTCGCCCAAAGCAGTTCGTCCGCAAGCGAAAAAGACGATACGATCGGGAAGATCATCGCGCGAATCGAGGAGCACTCCGACGGGAAACTCACCGCCGAGATCGGCCCCGACGGGCGCCGCCTGGTCGTTACCGACACCACCGAGGGAACCGGCGAGTTCACCCTCGATGCCTTGCACGGTTCCCAGGCCCTGGCCGATTTGGGGCTCGACAATGCGGCCGTCGATGGAGTGATCACCGGCAACCGGCTGCTGAGCGGGCTGCGCACCGTCGCGCTTTCGAGCCTCAACGGAGGGCAAGGCTTCGGCGAACTCGGACAGATCGAACTGACCGATCGCAGCGGCACGACCGACACGGTCGACCTGAGCGGCGCCGAGACGCTCGAAGACCTGGTCGACGCGCTGAACGCCGCCAATGTCGGCGTCCGTGCACGCGTGAACCAGGCCCGAAACGGAATCGAATTGACCGACACTTCGGGCGGCACGGCGGGCAATTTGATCGTCGCCGACGCCGACGAAACCAACTCGGCCACCCAACTGAAGATCGCCGCCGACACGTCGCTTTCGACCGTCAACAGCGGCGACATGCACCTGCAAATCGTCAGCCGAAACACCACGCTCGCCTCGCTCAACGGCGGCGGGGGCGTAGCCCGCGGGCAGTTCAAGATCCTGGACAGCACGGGCCGGGAACGCAACGTCGACCTCCGCTCCGACAACGTCAAGACGGTCGGCGACGTCGTCGACGCCGTCAACCGGCTGTACCTCGGCGCCACGGCCGAGTTGAACGCCACCGGCGACGGCATCCTGCTGCGCGATACGGCCGGCGGCGCCGGAACGCTCACCGTCACCGAAGTGGGCGGCACCACCGCCCGCGACCTCGGCCTGCTGCGAAAAGCCACCGACGTCGAGGTCGACGGACAAACCCAACAGCACATCGACGGCTCGATGACGCGCACGATTGTCATCGAGAGCGGCGACTCGCTCAACACGCTCAAAGACAAGATCAACGGCCTCGGCGCCGGTTTCTCGGCCGGCACGCTCACCGACGGCTCGCCGCGGCCGTGGCGGCTGTCGCTGGCGAGCGACCAGACCGGTCGCGCGGGTTCGCTTGTGGTCGACACCTCGCAGGCGAACTTCGATTTCGGCGTCATGAGCGAAGGCAGGGACGCCGTGCTCGCTTACGGACCGGCCGAAGCGGCGGCGTCGGCCATGCTGGTCACCTCGAACAACAACACGTTCGACAACCTGGTCGACGGCCTTTCGCTGCAAATGCGGCAGGCCACCGGCACCACCGTATCGGTCGGCGTCAATGCGTCCTATTCCACCGTTACGGCCAGCGCGAAGAACTTCGTGGAGAACTACAACCGTTTCCGCGACGAACTGAAAGCGGCGACCAGGTACGATCCGACGGCCGACAAATCCTCCATCCTCACGGGCGACGCAGCCGCCCGCCGCATGGACACCGACATGACCCGGCTGGTGACCAGCCGCTTCGAGGTCGGGGGCGCCTTCGCATCGCTCGAGGAAGTCGGGGTCCTTTTCAACGAGACGGGGAAGCTCACCTTCGACGAGGCGAAGTTCAACGCCGCCCTGGCGGCCGATCCCCAGGGCGTCGAGCAACTGTTTGCCGCGAAGGATACGGGCGTCAGCGCCCGCTTCGGCGACCTGATCGAACAGTTGGCCGGCGAGGACAACTCGCTGCTGTCGCGCCGGCTCGAATCGCTCGACAACCGGATTGCCGACAACGAGTCGCGCATCGAGCGGATGACCGACTCGCTCGACAAGGAGCGGGAACGCTTGCTGATGCAATTTTACAACATGGAGCAGGCGGTCGCGCGCATCCAAAGCAATCTGACCGCGCTCGATTCCATCTCGTGGATTACCGAGCAGCACCGGCAATCCGAGAAGTAAGCCCTTCGAGTTCCACTCCAACTTTCCACCCCTCACCCGCAGAAAGGATCTCTTGCATGGATGGCTCCGTCAGGAATCAGTACCTCAGCACGGAGGTGATGACCGCCACGCCCCAAAAGCTTCAGTTGATGGTCGTCGAGGCGGCCATTCGCTCCTGCGAAAAGGCCCGCCGCCACTGGCGCGAAGACGCCCCCGACGAGGCCTGCGAGGCGCTGATTCACGCCCAAGCCTGCATGGGCGAATTGCTCGGTTCGCTCAACCGCGACGCCGACGCCGCGCTGGTCGGCAAGATGGCGTCGGTGTACCTGTTCGTCTTCCAACGGTTGATCGACGCCAATACCCGCCATGACGAGGCGACGCTCGACGAGGCCCTCCGGGTACTCCACATGGAGCGCGACACCTGGCGGCAGGTTTGCGAGAAGTTCGGCGCGCGGGCCGACACGGACGAAGCCCGGTTCGACGCCTCGGAAGAGATCGCTTGCCCCCTGCCGGTGGCCGACGTTCCAGCCGATACGGGCTCGCTCGACGTACTGCCCGCCGGCGGATTCTCGCTGGAGGCCTAACCCATGCCCGACTCCCGCCGTCTGATACGCGTCGGCCATAGCCCCGACCCCGACGACGCGTTCATGTTCTACGCCCTGGCCGCCGACAAGATCGACACCGGCCCGTACCGCTTCGAGCATGAACTGGTCGACATTGAAACGCTCAACCGCCGCGCGTTCTCCGGCGAACTGGAATTGACCGCCGTGAGTCTCCACGCCTACGCCTACCTGGCCGAACAGTACGTGCTGTGCTCGTGCGGGGCCAGTATGGGCGACGGCTACGGGCCGACGGTCGTGGCCCGGCAGCCCGGCCCGGTCGAAACCCTGCGCAACGCCACCATCGCCGTGCCCGGAACCCTCACCACGGCCTACCTGGCGCTGCGAATCTGCCTGGGCGTCGACTTCGCACACGTGGTCGTCCCTTTCGACGAAACGCTCAACGCCACGGCCGCGGGGAAGTACCAGGGCGAGGCCGTCGACGCCGGGCTGGTGATCCACGAAGGACAGCTTACCTACGCTGAGCAGAAGCTTGAACTGGTCGTCGACTTGGGCCGCTGGTGGATGGAACAAACCGGCTTGCCCCTGCCGCTGGGCGCCAACGCCCTCCGCCGCGACCTCGGCCCGCAAGTGATTGCCGACGTCCACCGCCTGTTGCTCGAAAGCATCCGCTACGGGCTCGACCACCGCAGCGAAGCGCTCGACTACGCCGAGCGCTACGGTCGCGACCTCGACCGGCAGCGGACCGACCGGTTCGTCGGCATGTACGTCAACGACTGGACCCTCGACTTCGGCGCCCGCGGACGCCGGGCCGTGTGCGAACTGCTCGCCCGCGGCCACGCCGCCGGCGTGATTCCCCAGCCGGTCGAGCCGGAGTTCGTTGGCGAATAGCCGGACACCTACAGGCGAGCGGGGGCCGTCAGGCCCCTGTTGTTCACCTACAGGCGAGCCGGGGCCGTCAGGCCCCTGTTGT
>CAYPWB010000059.1:16643-19965 GCA_964414315.1 uncultured Planctomycetaceae bacterium
GGGGCCGTCAGGCCCCTGTTGTCCCGCAGCGTTTCTCCGCGTGGGAGCGCACGGGGGGCAACTCGCGCCCCAGGCAAATGATGCCTTGACATCAAAATGAATGATGCTACGATGACATCATGAGAACCACGCTCACCCTTGATGACGACGTACTGGACGCGGCGAGATCGGTCGCGGCGAAGCTCAAGAAGCCCTTTCGTCACGTTGTGAACGAGGCCCTGCGCGCCGGACTTCGCGCTGTCGAGCAGCCATCGCCTGCCCGCCCCTATCGCACGCACCCTCACAAGATGGGGCTGAGAACGGGAAGAAATCTCGACAACGTCCAGACGCTCCTCTCGGAAATCGAGGGGGAGGAGCACCGATGATCCTGGTCGACGCCAACGTCCTCTTGTACGCCGAAGACCAACTGAGCCCTCATCATTCGGCTGCCCGCCAGTGGTGGGATACCCAGTTGTCCGGCGCTTCGCCGGTGTGCCTGTGCTGGACCGTCCTGAACGCATTCCTCCACATTGCCACCAGTTCACGCGTCTTTGAGCATCCGCTTTCTCTCGATCAGGCGATCGCCCGAGTGCAAAGCTGGCTGGATCAACCCTGCACGCGCGTCGTTCATCCGACGAGCCGGCACTGGGGCATCTTTCAAGCGATGCTGGTCGAAGGCCAAGCCACCGCCGCTCTGGTGACCGACGCACACTTGGCCGCGCTCGCCCTCGAACACGGTTGCGAGTTGATCTCGACCGACGCCGACTTCTCCCGCTTTCCAAAGGTCAAGTGGAAAAACCCCTTGAAATCGCAGCGATAGAGCGATAAGATGGTGTAACATCCATATAATTCGACCTGCAAGCAGGCGGATAGATTGGTAATATGCCCTAAGCTTTCTCAATCCGCGTCCTCCGAGTCGCAGCACTATGGACCCGCTACGAAATCCCTTTGCGCCAGGTGCCGGAGCCCCGCCGCCGGAGTTGGCCGGTCGCGACGAAATTATCGAGGCAGCGAGGATCGCCCTTCATAGGATTCGCGCAGGCCGCCCCGAGAAGAGCCAGATGTTGCTCGGCCTCCGTGGCGTTGGGAAAACGGTCCTGTTGAACAGAATCAGCGACATGGCCGAAGAGGCCGGCTATTACGTCGTCATGTTGGAGGCGTTGGAGGGCCAGCGGCTTGCCGAGTATCTGGCCCCTGCGCTGAAGAGCACGCTGTTGCGGCTGAATCGTGCCGAGAAAGCCAAAGAGTACGTGTCGCGTGCCGTGGGCGCACTGCGGGGTTTTGCGAGCGCCTTCAAGGTCTCGATAGGCGAAATCGAGATCAGTGTGGGTGAGCCGCCGATAGCGGATAGCGGAAACCTGGAGGTCGATCTGCCTGCACTATTTGTAGCTGTTGGGCAGGCCGCCAGGGCCGCCGATTCCAGCGTCGCCATCCTGGTCGACGAAGTTCAATACCTCAACGAACAGGACTTGAGGGCTCTGATCGTTGCGTTCCACTCGATCGCCCAGAAGGGGCTGCCGGTCGTGTTGTTCGGAGCGGGTTTGCCCCAGGTCGCAGCGCTGTCCGGCGATGCGAAATCATACGCTGAGCGCCTTCTTGACTTTCCTTCTGTCGGGCCGCTCACTCAAGACGCTGCAAGCCAAGCCATCCGAGAACCTATTCGCGATGAAGGAGCAAATATCCGGCCCGATGCCCTCGAAAGGATCGTCTTGGTAACGAAGGGATATCCTTATTTTCTTCAGGAGTGGGGAAAGCATTCGTGGAATCGAGCAACGGAATCACCAATCACTGTCGACGACGTGGAGGCCGCCAGCCAGTCGGTGACCGACGCCCTAGACAAGAGTTTTTTCCGGGTTCGGTTCGACAGGCTCACTCCGCGTGAGCAGGACTATCTGCGCGCGATGGCAGAACTCGGGATCGGCCCCCATCGGTCTGGCGCCATCGCTGATGCACTTGGAAGAACGGTCGAGAGTACTGGTCCCTTGCGAAGCGGATTGATTCGAAAAGGTATGATCTGGAGTCCAGCACACGGGGAAACAGCATTCACGGTTCCTCTGTTTGATGAGTTCATGCGCCGAACGATCGCAGATTGGCAACCGCCCAGCGACCGCCGTAAGGCGGGCGGAAAGAATAAAGAGCGATGAGCTATCAGCTTATCCGAAGTAATCCGGCTCGTTGCCCGGCTTCCACTTGATGTTGCAGCCGATGCTCGGCTTCTGGTCGTCGGGCGTGGGGCGGCCGGCCAGCACGGCGTCGAGCGCGGTGCGGAGGTCCTCGCCGGTAACGGGCACGTCGTTGCCCGGCCGGGCCGCGTCCAACTGGCCACGGTAAACCAACTGCCGTTCGGCGTCGAACACGTAGAAGTCGGGCGTGCATGCCGCCCGGTAGGCCTTGGCCACCGCCTGCGTTTCGTCGTACACGTACGGAAAGGTGTAGCCGCGGGTTTCAATTTCCTCGGCCATCTTGGCCGGCGAATCGTCCGGGTAGTTCTCCACGTCGTTCGAGTTGACGGCTACCACCGCCACGCCCTTCGCCTGGTACTCCTTGGCCAGGGCGGCGAAACCTTCGGCAATGTGCTTGACGAACGGGCAGTGATTGCAGATGAACGCCACGAGCAAGGCCGGCGAGTCGGCAAAATCGCCGAGCGAAACCACCTTGCCTTGGGGGTCCGGCAGCACAAAGTCGGGGGCCTTGGTGCCTAGCGGCAGCATAGTACTGGGGGTTCGGACCATCAAACAGGCTCCTGCTGAGGGAAAGTCTCGTGAAATTCGCTGGGCTTCGATGCCAGAATTGTAGCCGGTGCGGCAACTATTTCTTTCCGCCGAACCCGAACGGTCGCGTCGACAACTGGGTCGGCTCGGGCGGCCGACCCCACCTCGCCCAGGCGATTTCGCCCGAGGGAGGCTGGAAGGCGGGAAAATAATTTTGACTTAAGTACTTTGCCACCATAGGCTTACGGAAAACTTGGTCTGCGTGGAAAAATTTCCTGCAAGGGCCTATTGACCGATGCCGAATGTCTGGTAGAATCAGGGACTCGGGTGATGGTGATGGGGTTACCCAGTGCCGCACACGAGAAAGTGTTCTTTGACAATTTGGTAGTGATGACCTCCAAAGTTTGACTTTTAGTCGTTTGGATCTGAAACTCACGGTGCCGTACCGGTTGGTAGCGACCGAAGGTGCGGCACCAGGGATTCGAACCTTTTTCTGTGGTTCATAATCTGTGGCGTTCGCCGGTCCTTCGGGATTGGCGGCGCCGCGGTCGAAAGTCTACAGAACAATTGAAGGGTTTGATCCTGGCTCAGAATGAACGTTGGCGGCGTGGATTAGGCATGCAAGTCGTGCG
>CAYPWB010000060.1:0-4663 GCA_964414315.1 uncultured Planctomycetaceae bacterium
GGGGGCTTCCGGGAGCGACGTTTCCCGCAGTTGCAAGCCAGGAGATTTCTCGGCTGTACGCGAGGGGGACAGTCCGCTTGCCCTACCTTGCCTAATCGGCCTCGGCAATCTGTTGGCGGGCGGCGCGGAGGCGGCGGCGAATGACCCGGGCCATTTGCTTCATGAGCCGGAAACCCAAGTCGGTATCCTTCCGGCAGAGCGCTCGGAGCTTCTCGGCATCGACGGCCACGACGGTCGTGGGGATGCGGCACAGCCCGATCGACGACGTGGTGTGCGGCTCGACCACGGCCGACCACACGCCGAAATCGCCGGGCGTCAGGGTATCGAACGTCTGCCGCTTGCCACTGGGCATCAGGTACTGGATGTCGACTTGCCCCTCGATCACAATGTACAGGTGGTCCGACTTCTGATCGGCGCGGAACAGCAGTTCGCCGGCGTTGAGGGTTTGCAGGCGGCTCATTTCGGCCACGGCCTGAAGGGTTTCCGGGGCAACCCCCTTGGCGTCGAGGTATTCGTTGATCGCTTCGAGTATGGTCATGGCGGGCGGTTCCTAATTCGGCGACCGGCGGGTAGAATCGGAGGATACCGGCTGAGTGAATCGGCAGTATAACGGCCGCAAGCCGCTCGGGGCAAGATGTATGCCCGCCGGACATGCTTTCCAGATACCCGGGCGTTTCTCGCTCAAGGAACATCGGACTTCTACCATGCAACTGGGCATTCACGCGGGGACCTTTCCCCGCCCCAATATCGAGGCGTCGCTCCAGGCCGTGCTGGACTACGGTTTCCAGTGTGTTCACATGAGCCTGAAGGCGCCGGGGAAGGCCCCGGGTTTCGCTTCGGTCGATCCGTCGCTCGCCGCCGAGGCCGCCCGCGTGGTGGTGGAAACGGGCCTTCGCGTCGCCTCGCTTTCGGGCACGTTCAACATGGCCCACCCCGACCCGGCCGTACGGCAACGCGGCCTGGCGTGGCTGGGCGAGACGGCGCCGCTGGCGGAGCACTTTCACGCACCCATCCTGTCCCTGTGCACCGGCACGCGAAACGCAGAGAGCATGTGGCGAGGCCATCCGGAGAACTCCTCGCCCGAGGCGTGGCACGATTTCACCGCGACTTTGGAAAAGGCCCTCGATTTGGCAGAACGGCACGACGTGGCGCTGGGCATCGAGCCCGAGCCGGCCAACGTGGTCGACAGCGCCCGGAAGGCGCGGCAACTGCTCGACGAGTACCAATCGCCGCGACTGAAGATCATCTTCGACCCGGCGAATCTCGTCGGCCCCGGCTCGCACGGCAACCCGCGGGCGGCGATCGACGAGGGCTTCGACCTGCTGGGGCCCGACATCGCCCTGGCCCACGCGAAGGAACTGGCCGCCAACGGGACCGCGGGCGGGTTGGCGCCGGGGAAGGGAATCCTCGACTGGCGCCGCGTTTTCACCCGGCTGCGGCAGGTCGGATTCGACGGCTGCGTCGTGCTCCACAGTCTTCCCGAGGCCGACGTGCCCGCCGCCGTGCGGTTCCTGGAGGGCTGGATGTAGCGGCACGGAAGCTTGGCAAGCTTCGCCGCATTCGGACTGGCGTACACGTTTGGCGAGGGGTACAATGATAGTGAGGTGGCGATGCTCACGCATGCGGCCGCCCCGCCCCCGGGACCAGATTGCATGACACCGGCCGTGTCAGGCTCGGGAAGAATCCTGGCTGAGTCGGAGTTCATCTATGAGTACCGTTGCGATCCATCTTGATCGGTTGCTGGAGCCGCTGGCCGCTTCGTTCCCGCGGGAGGTTGCCGCCAAGGTCGCCAACTTGCGAGCCAACGAGGGCATGCAGGAACGGATCGATTACCTAGCCGACCGAGCCAATGAGGGGTTGCTCACCGCCGAAGAACGGGAAGAGTACGCCGGGTACCTGCGCGTCATCGACGTTATTTCCGTATTGCAGGCCAAGGCCCGGTCCCAGTTGCGTGGGGATGAGTGATGGACCCCGCAACGCGAGCCTTGGTCCGTCGTCGGGCCGGCGACGTGTGCGAGTACTGCCGTTTACCGCAAGCAGCATCGCCGTTTGTACGGTTTCACATCGAACATATCGTCGCTCGCCAGCATGGCGGGCTAACGGAATCGGCGAATCTGGCGCTGGCGTGCAGCTCATGTAATTTCCACAAAGGGCCCAACATCGCCAGTCTGGATCCGGTCGACAAGAAGCTTGTGCCGCTCTTCCACCCGCGTCAGGATCGTTGGCAGGAGCACTTCGCTTGGGAAGAGACTTCCATTGTCGGGCGAACCCCCGTAGGCCGTGCCACGGTGCAGTTGTTGGCGATGAACGTCTGGGAACGCGTGGAGCTTCGCGAGAACCTCCGTGCCGCGGGAGAGTCGTTTTTCGGATAGCAGATCGTGCTCCATAGCCTTCGCGAGGCCGCCGTGCGGTTCCTGGAGGGCTGGATGTAGCGGCGCCTCCCGGGAAAGCATATAATGGAAGCTTTCCGTTCGGTTCACGCAAAGGCGTTCTTGGGAGACAAGGCCATGGCACAGTATCCGCGGTCCACCACACGCAGGCGTTTCTTGAAGACCGCGGCCGCGGGCGTGGCCGCGCCGGGATTGATTCCCGGCTCGGTGCTGGGCAACGACGGGCAGGCCGCTGCGAGCGAGCGGATCACGGTGGGCATTATCGGCGTGGGCAAGATGGCCAACGACTACCATATTCCGAGCCTCGCCCGGGAGCCCGGCGCCCAAGTGGCGGCCGTGTGCGACGTCGATACGATCCGCCGCGAGCACGCACAGCGCCGCGTGGACGACTACGCCCGCCGGCAGGCGAACGCTCCCGCGTGCGCCGCCTACAACGACTTCCGCGAAATCATCGCCCGCGACGACATCGACGCCGTGCTCATCGCCACCCCCGACCACTGGCACGCGATCCCCATCATCGAGGCCTGCAAGGCAGGCAAGGACGTGTATTGCGAGAAGCCGCTCACGCTCACCATTGCCGAGGCGAAGCGGTGCATCGACGCCGTGCGGAAACACAAGCGGGTGATGCAAACCGGCAGCCAGCAGCGGTCGAACGTTTTCGGCGCGTTCCAACGCGCTGTCGAGTTGATTCGCAGCGGCCGCATTGGCGACGTAAAGACGATCACCGTGGGCGTGGGCGGTCCCAGCCGCTGGTGCGACTTGCCGGAGGAAGAGGTGGAGCCGGGTCTCGACTGGAATCTGTGGCTGGGCCAGGCTCCGATGCGGCCGTACCACTCGGTGCTGAGCCCCCGCGGCGTCCACAACCACTTCCCGGCGTGGCGCGCGTTCCGGGAATACTCCGGCGGCGGCCACACCGACATGGGCGCCCACCATTACGACATCGCCCAGTGGGCGCTCGACATGGACGCCTCCGGCCCTGTCGAAATCATTCCGCCGGAAGACGAAAAGGCCAACAGCGGCGTCAAATACATCTATGCGAATGGGGTGGAGATGACGCACGGCGGCCCGCAGGGCTGCGTGTTCACCGGCACGAAGGGCACCCTGCACATCGGGCGCGGCGTGCTCAAGAGCGAGCCCGAGCACCTGGCGACCGATCCGCTCGGCCCCGACGACGTGCAGTTGCCGCGTTCGCCGGGCCATCATCGCAACTGGCTCGACTGCATCAAGACGCGCGAGCGGCCGGTGGCCGACGTCGAAGCCGGTGCCCGGACCGTCACCGTGTGCCACCTGGGCAACCTGGCCTACTGGTACCGTCGCGCGCTGAAGTGGGACCCCGAGCGCTGGCAGTTCCTCGGCGACGCCGAAGCCAAAACCTGGCTCGACCGCGACCGCCGCGCCCCCTGGCAACTGCCGACCGTTTGACAAGCTGCCCGTGGGACAAGCTTCCAGCTTGTCAATTCACCACGCGGGAGATGGACTTCCAACACACGCTCAGATAGAATGCCTGCGTTGCCCAGTCCCGGCTGGTGAGTGAAACAATTGGAGATGACAAGCTGGAAGCTTATCCCACGGGAAGTTCGCCATGCCGGAGGGTATCTTCCGACGCCGACATCTGCCGCATTGGGACGTGGAGGGCAAGCCGTGTTTTATCACGGCTTGCCTGGCGGGCAGTATTTCCGCCAAGGGCATGAATCGCATCCGGCAATACCGCCGTGCGGTCGACGCGAAGCCACGTCCGGAGCATCTCGCCGAACAAGAGTGGGAACGGAACAAGAACAAGCTGGTCTTTGCCCTGGTCGATCACTTACTCGACCACGAAAGCCCTGTGCGCCACCTTACTGACACCCGTCAGAGCGATAGCGTACAGAACTCGCTGCTGCACTTCGCCGGCGAACGCTACACGCTGCTGGCATTCGTGATCATGCCCAGCCATTACCATTGGCTGTTTCTTCCCGACGAAGGATGGTCGTGCCAAGTGGCAGCGCAGTCGCGGCGGTCGGGCAGAGTGCGAACGCCGCGGGAAGTGATCTCGCACAGCGTGCAAAGCTTCACAGCGACCATGTGCAATCGAATTCGCGGAACGTCGGGCGGTTACTGGCAGGAGGAAACCTTCGACCATTGGGCACGCGACGAAGCCGAGATGCACCGCATCATCGGCTACATCGAGCAAAATCCCGTGAAAGCCGGACTGGTCGAGTTTCCCGAACAATGGCAGTGGTCGTCGGCTCGATTGCGTGCCGCCGCCGGAGCAAGCCCCGGTGACCCGATCGTGG